>CAMCXT010000014.1 GCA_945883545.1 Chitinophaga pinensis
GAAATTAGCTATGTAATTCATGGCTACAGAAGTTTCACCAAGGATGCGAAAGATTTTGGTGGATCAGGAAACTGCAACAACAACGTAGTTTGTCCGGAAGGAAACCCTTGGGAAGCACAGATTCGCTCAGTGGTTTTGTTGCTTACCGGAAACGGAACACGTTACTGCTCTGGTGCAGCCATCAACAACACAGCAAACGATGGCACACCTTACGTTTTAACTGCCGATCATTGTGGCCCTGGTGTTAACGATGTTTTTGTGTTTAACTACAAGAGTCCAACTTGCAACCCAACACAAGATTGGAATCTAGATGATGCCATACAAGGTTGTACAATTCGCGCGACCAATGGAGGATCAGATGTTTGCTTGGTGGAACTAGACGCGGAGATTCCTGCCGAATACAATGCATTCCTAGCCGGCTGGAACCGTCAGAATGTTCCACCACCGAATTCGGTTTCCATTCACCATCCTGATACCGATGTAATGAAGATTTCCTTCGATGAAGACGATGCAGAAATTGCCAATTTTGGAGGTGCTGATTGTTGGCACATTCTGAATTGGGAAGATGGCACCACAGAGCCTGGATCATCAGGATCTCCACTTTTCAACGAGAACAAACAAATCATCGGGCAATTGTACGGTGGAACTGCCAATTGCGGCAACAACATCGACGATTATTATGGTCGTTTCGTAACAAGTTGGACTGGAAACCAAGCCAATGCAAGACTTCGCGATTGGCTCGATCCTTCAGGAAGCGACCTTGCATCGGTTGATGGAATTGAAGCTTCGATTCCTCAATTTCAAGTGGATGCTCGTTTGCAAACGATCGTTACTCCTGTAGCAGAATATTGTAACACCGAAACCATCACACCAAGTGTCGTAATCAGAAATTCAGGTGTAGCCACGCTTACGTCACTCGAATTAAGCTACGGTTTCACTGGCAATCTTCAAACCTTCAATTGGACTGGCTCTTTGGCAACAAACCAAACTGAAACAATCAATTTACCTGTGTTGAATGGAACGTTCGGAAATAACCAAATTTTCAATGCAACGATTTCGAATCCAAATGGCGTTGCAGATGAATTCCCAGGAAATAACAGTGCTCAAACTACTGTAAATCTCCGCGAAGGCACTTCTTATAACTTTGTAATTGTTTCTGACGATTATCCTGAAGAAACGAGTTTTATCCTTAGAAATACTTCAACCAATACTTTAGTGAGAGAACTTGCTGTTGGATCATTGCCTTTAGGCACAAGCACCTACAACTTCTGCCTTCCAAATGGCTGCTATCGCTTGATCGTTCGCGATTCTTATGGTGATGGTATGGTAAACCAAAATACGGGAACTGGATCATTCACCTTGTATGATGATCTGAATCAATTGGTAGGACAAGGTGGAGAGTTCAACAGTTCCGACACGATTATTTTCTGTGTTGGAACCATTGGCATCGAAGAACTTTGGAAGCAAGCAGATGCAGTGAAGCTGTATCCAAATCCTGCCACTTCTCAGATGTCTTTAAAAGTGAGTGAGCAAATTCTAAATGAACAACCAGTTTATTCTATTGTAAACTTTGCCGGACAAACCATCGAAACAGGCAAACTCACTGCACAAAACCAGCAAATTCAAGTGTCTGAATTGCCTGCTGGAATCTACCTATTGCAATTAAACGCTGGAAACCAGCAACTCACAAGAAAATTCATTGTAGAGAGATAATCTCACTGCACCAAAAACGAAAAAGGGAATTCACATCGAATTCCCTTTTTTTATGCCTTAGAATTTTTCTTTCAGGTATCGTCCGGTTTCGGATTTCTTCTGTTTCGCCAAATCTGCTGGCGTGCCTTGGAAAACTACTTCACCTCCGAATTCACCACCATCAGGGCCAAGATCTATCAAATAATCGGCACACTTGATCACATCCATGTTGTGCTCAATTACAATGAGCGAATGGCCTTGGCGGATAAGTGCATCGAAAGCACCCATCAATCGCTTGATATCGTGGAAATGCAAACCAGTGGTTGGTTCATCAAAAATGAACAAGGTGTGTTCCTTCGCTGAACCTTTGGTGAGGAATGAGGCCAACTTAATCCTTTGTGCTTCACCACCCGAAAGGGTCGAAGATGCTTGTCCCAAGTGTACATATCCCAAACCTACATCGGCCAAAGGCTGAAGTTTCGCTAAGATTCGCTTTTCGGTTGCGCCTGCTTGTTTTCCAAAAAACTCGATCGCCTCATCAACGGTGAGTTCCAAAATATTGAAGATGTTTTTGCCCTGAAATTCGATTTCGAGAACCTCATCCTTGAAACGTTTCCCTTGACAAACATCGCATTTCAACTTAATGTCGGCCATGAACTGCATCGAGATGTTCACGAAACCTTCGCCTTCACATTCTTCGCAGCGACCACCTTCCACATTGAATGAAAACACCGATGGCTTGTAGTTTCTAGTTTTTGCCAAAGGCTGAACCGAGTAAAGCGCACGGATTTCATCGTAAGCCTTCACATATGTAACAGGGTTGCTTCTTGAAGATTTTCCGATCGGATTTTGATCGATGTATTCCACAGAGCCAATCATCTTGTAATCGCCTTCCAATCGGTCGAACAAGCCAGTTTGTTCAGCATAGCCTTCGAATTGCTTCTTCAAGGCTGGGTACAAAATTTTATTCACCAACGAACTCTTCCCTGAACCACTCACGCCCGAAATCACGGTGAGCACATTGAGTGGGAAGGTTACATCTATATTCTTGAGGTTATTTTGTCGAGCACCTTTAATTTGGATTGCATGCTTCCAACTGCGCACCTTTTCCGGCAAAGGAATAATCTTTCTGCCTGTGAGATAATCGGCTGTGAGGCTTTTTCCTGCAGTGATCAAATCGGCATGAACGCCAGAAAAAACCACTTCTCCCCCATTCCTTCCAGCTTCCGGCCCAATGTCGATCAACAAATCAGCAGAACGCATAATGTCTTCATCGTGCTCTACAACCACAACGGTGTTGCCCAAATCGCGAAGATTCTTCAGCACCTTAATCAATCGTTCGGTATCGCGTGAGTGCAAACCAATAGACGGCTCATCGAGTACGTAAAGCGAACCTTCCAAACTCGATCCGATCGAAGTTGCAAGATTAATCCGCTGACTTTCACCGCCCGAAAGGGTCGATGACAATCGGTTGAGCGTTAAGTAGCCCAATCCAACATCGCACAAAAATCCTAGACGTGAGCGAATCTCAATGAGGATTCTTTTCGCAACAGTATTTTGGTATTCATTCAGTTCAAGGCTCTCGAAGAATTCCTTGCATCTAGCCACAGGCATCAAAACGAGCTCGATGATGTTCTTGCCATTTACTTTCACATAACCGGCATCCTTACGCAATCTCGTGCCTTTACAATCGGGGCAGGTAGTTTTTCCGCGATAGCGTGATAGCATGACGCGGTACTGTATTTTATAAGTCTGCTCTTCAACATGTTGAAAGAATGCATTGATGCCTTGAGCGTGTTTCGTGCCTTTCCAGAGTTGGTCTTTCTGTTTTTCGTCGAGGTCGTAATAGGCACGATGCACAGGAAAATCGACCTTCATGGCGTGTTTGATAAAGGCTTCTTTCCATTCACTCATTTTCTCGCCACGCCAAGGCGCCACGCAACCTTCGTACAACGACATACTTTTGTCGGGAACTACGAGGTCTTCATCAATTCCGATAATGGTTCCAAATCCTTCGCAGGTTTTACAAGCCCCGAAAGGATTGTTGAAGCTAAACAGATGAACAGATGGCTCTTCGAAAGTCATTCCATCAGCCTCAAAACGATTTGAGAGCTTTTTAGTGATCACTTCTCCGTTGGCACGAATAACCTCAGTGATACATTCATCAACACCTTCATAGAAGGCAGTTTGAATAGAATCGGCCATTCGGCTGTTGTTCTCCTCATTTTCCGGGTCGATTGCGAGACGGTCGATGAGTAAATCGAGTGATTTCTTTTTCAAGGATCCTGATTTCTCCCAGTCTTCAATTTTTTTCAGTTCGCCATTGATACGCATTCTTGAAAAACCCAACTGACGAAGAACCGCAAGATTTTCGGCTTGATTTTCGAATCGCTCCGCAGATAAAGGAGCGAACAAACTCACACGATCGCCTTTTTCGAAGCTGTTGAGATAGTCGACCACATCACTTGGCGTGGATCTTGAAACAGCATCGCCCGATACCGGGGAAATAGTGGTTCCAATACGCGCAAAAAGCAGCTTGAGGTAATCGTAGATCTCGGTGGAAGTTCCAACGGTAGAACGCGGATTTGTAGCATTCACCTTCTGCTCGATTGCTACCGCAGGCGAAATGCCTTGAATTAAATCAACTTCAGGCTTGTTAATTCTGCCTAAAAACTGACGTGCGTAAGCACTGAGCGATTCTACATATCTTCTTTGCCCTTCGGCATATAGGGTATCGAATGCCAGAGAGGATTTTCCGGAGCCTGATAAACCGGTAATAACAACAAGTTTATTTCGGGGAATCGCGACATCTACATTTTTTAGGTTGTGGACGCGGGCTCCCTTGATCAGGATAGTCGTGCGGGGATCGTAAAGATCCGTTTGTAGAACAGTCATGTGTAAGTTATCCGCAAAATTATCATTTCCTGTGTTGTTTTTTTGAAAATAAAAACTTTACTTTGTTAAACCGAACAACAGAACCTTCGTGTGAAGGTTCATTCTCGGCAGTTTAATTTCTAAAAAGAAGCACTTATAGCAAACACCTCTACTCTTTAAAGCCACACATTCACGTTTTAAAAAAGGAGGACATATGTTTGCTGCCCAACTGCCGGACCAAGCTTTGGTTCACAACTATTTACAAGGAAACGAATCAGCATTAGCTGAATTGATTAACCGCCACCAGCAGAAGGTATTTACTTACATTCGTATGTTGGTAAAAGACAGTCAGCTGGCTGAAGACATTTTTCAAGATGTTTTCGTGAAGGTGATCCACACCCTCAAATCGGGCAATTACAATGAAGAAGGGAAGTTTCTTCCTTGGATCATGCGTATTGCGCACAATTTGAGCATCGATCATTTCCGCAAGGCCAAGCGTATGCCTGTGGTGCAGAATTCTTCTAAAGACAATGAAGAATTCGACATTTTCCGCACCATTCGTAACATGGACGATAATGTGGAAGACAAAATGGTGAAGGAGCAAATCCTTCAGGATGTAAAGAAACTCATCAAGGAGCTTCCTCCTGAACAACAAGAGGTGCTCATTCTTCGCCACTATGCCGATATGAGTTTTCAGGAAATCGCCGACTTCACCAATGTGTCGATCAACACAGCCTTGGGAAGAATGCGTTATGCCTTGATCAACTTGCGCAAAATCGTGAAACAGAAAGAGATTATCTTGTCTGTTTAAGATTCAATTGTAAGTCAAAAATACCCCCAAACAAAAAAGGTAAGTAGAGCTCACGTTCTACTTACCTTTTTTATTAAATCGATTCAACCAGCCTTGCTGAGTATTGCTGATTGAATTTCTATGAGATCAATTTACAACAAGCTTGGTTGTTTGGCGGATTTGTTCGTTAGAAGTTGATAGCAAATACACACCAGGCAACAAGTTGGAAATATTCAATGTTTGCTTGTTCTCCGGAGACACCAAACGATCCACTAGCATACCAGTAATTGTGCTGATGGTGATTTCTGTTTGAGGTAAAATACCATTCAAATGAACATAGTCACTTGCTGGGTTTGGATAAACTGCAAAAACAGAAAAATCGTTGCCAATGGAAGTTACAATGGATTCGAATAAATAAGGTGCCGAGCTACTAGAACATGCACCTTGAGAAACGGTAACAGTATAATTCCCGTTTGCTACTGGCGTGAAAAGTTGACTAGTCGCACCTTCGATCAATACTCCATCTAGATACCACTGATTCCCATTGGATGAACTAGAAACCAAGTTACTAGCAAAAGGGGTTACTGTTGGGGTTGCAGGAGTTGGAATAACAACAACTTCGATAGTTTCACTTGATGAACATCCTGAACCATCATCGCCAGAGGCTGTATAAACTGTGGTTTGTTGTGGCGAAAAAGCAACGTTGTTTTGAACACCATTATTCCAGGTAATGGTTCCTGATCCCAAAGCCAACAAAGTAACAGATTCACCTGAACAAATTTCGGTATCCGTTGCAAGCAATGTTAAGTCGATGCTGGTTGTAGTAACATTGAAATCACCTGTATAGTTGAACAAACCATCTGTTGCAGTGATTGTAATTGTTGCTTCACCAACTTGGTTGTTGCTCAAATTGGAAATTTCCACTTCGTAAGTGCCATTCCCATTGTTGTTTAGAACGATATCAGCATTTTCAACCACATTTTGGTTCGAGCTTGACGCAGTGATTGAATTAATCGGAGTTCCTTGGTTGGCAATGATAAAATTCACTCCGCTCAAACCAACCGATTTACAAACCTGTTGGTCTTGAGGCGAGGTAATGGTCGCATCATTGTCGAGGTTCGTTAAATTGTAAACTGTACTATTCAAACCAGCATAAGTCGCATCTGCAGAAGCGGTGGAAGATAAAGTCACCGTGAAATTGGCATTCCCATCATCAACCACATCATCAATTCCTGTAACAACAATCGTTTGCGCAACATTCCAGTTTGATGGAGTAAAGTTGAGCACATTGCTGCTTAATGTTCCTTCGGCTGTATTGCTCGATAAAACATTCACTGTAACATTTCCCGTTGGCGGTGTTGTAAGTGCAATGTTCAATGTAAGTGTTCCACCCGCTTCGTTTACTTGATTGTTTCCTGTGTTGGTGATTGAAAAACCAGGGAAGGCCACTGCATTGTAAGCACGTGAATAAACACCTTGATCATCGCCTTGGAAACCGTTACCAGCCCATGCTGCAACAAATCCGCCATTGGCTAATTTCGCTACAGTACAAAATTCTTGATCCCCAGCATTTGTGCTGTTCAATTGTAGTAAACCTGAGTTGCTTTGATTGTAGTCGTAACCATAAATAACATAAGCTTCATTTCCATTTGGATTTGTATAGCCTCCAGTACGAATTGATTTTGCAATCACAAAGTCACCATTGTCGTAAAGTTCACCTTGAACATTGTCGTACCAGTCATATCCACCGCCATTAAGTAAAATAATATTGTTCGCAATAAATCCACCTTGTGCATTAAGCAACCACATACGCATAAATCTATTTGAGAAAGTGGTTCCATGGGTGGTTGTGATGATAACCTCGCCGGCTGAGTTACCTTCTGCATGAAGGTCAGAACCAACATAAGACTCATAATCACTAGACCACAGAGAATATTCAGGAATTTCAGCAATAAAGGAAGAATTAAATGTCTTTCTCATGATTCTTCTATCATAAGCGCAGCATCCAGAAGTATTCACGTAATATTGGTAGATAGCAGTCAATCTGCCATTGGGATGATATACAATATTAGGTTCATAGTATGCTTGAGAACCATCTTCTGAGACAAGGAGCTGTTGGTTCACCCAATTGTTGGTTGATAGACTATATGCTCTTAGGTACATCTTTGGGTTTCCGGCAGTGATGCTGTATAGAAATGCTAGTGAATCTCCTTTTACATCAAAATCATAATCAGCGATGCTTGATAGTACAGTTACTTCAGCACCAACATTTCCAGAGGAATCAATCGTTTTGAATTTCAGTGTGGTTCCTGAACTCTCAATGTAAGAGATAACATAGGTGCCATTAGCCCAATATTTAAGCTTAATGTTTCCAGTAATAGATGCATTAATAGAAAACTCGGGACTAATCGCCACATGCGCACTGTTGTACAAACGACCAAAGGTTAATCCATAGCTGTAAGCAGTATTCCAAGTAATTAAATAAGCACCTGACTCATCTGCAGCAATGTTTGTATTGTATTGATCAGTTGCAAGATCTGTATTCACCAGTTGCTCTAACGACAATGGACTGAGCGATTGTGCTTGAAGAATTCCTGAAAAAACAATGGCGAGAATAAGTAGAGTTGACCTCATTAGTTGGTTTTGAAGATTGGGCAGCAAAAATATGCACTTCTGCCTTTGTATTTTAGTTTTGAAGAGAATAAGGACGTGAATTGCAAATCATTTCATCTTGGGTGGAATGCGACTTAGTTTAGTTAGGTCTTAAGTAGCAGATGTTCTATAGAACAGAAATCACGTCATTGCATCCAATATGCAACTCGTTTTACCGTTGATCCAGCGTGAATAATTCCATCGATCAGACCAAAGAGTTTCTGCTCAAAAACCTCAAGGCTTGCTTTTTTCCATTTGTGATTTTTTCGGCGCTGGCATTGAGTCGATTGGTAATTCCATCCTATCTTCCTCGTTACGACGTGTTGTTTATCGTTTGCCTTTTCACACAATGGTGGATGATAAAAAAAGGCATTGAAAGTATCGATGAACTCAAGGTAATCACTCTGTTTCACTTGATGGGCTTGGCCATGGAAATCTTTAAAGTAAACCAAGGAAGTTGGTCGTATCCTGAAACAGCCTTTCTCAAAATAGCTGAAGTGCCCATCTACAGCGGATTTATGTATGCATCAGTGGCTTCCTACTTATGTCAGAGTTGGCGTAGGTTCGAAATCAAACTCATCCAAATGCCTTCCCCAACATTGTCGCTCACACTGGCAGCATCGATCTACTTTAACTTCTTTACGCACCATTTCATCTTCGACTTCCGGTGGATTCTTTTTGGGCTATTCTTTGTCATTTTCAGAAACACAAAAGTGATCTTCTTTGTAGGAAGCAAGCCCAACAAACTCAGCTTAACAGTTACTATGGCACTTTGTGGCTTGCTGATTTGGGGAGCAGAAAATTTAGCAACCTACCTTGGTGCTTGGAAATACGCTTATCAACACGCTGGCTGGAAAATGGTGAGTCTGCAAAAAGTGAATGCTTGGATGCTGATGTCGATCGTGAGCTTCATCCTTGTGGCTCAACTCAAGCATGTGAAATCTCAAATGACGTTTTCGAAAAACTTACTAAGCACTTGAGCTTAATTTCGCTTGCTCGAGGTGAATACAAAACTTCCTGTAAGACAACTGAATACTATCCGTACAAAACCCGAAAGGCTTCTTCTATTTTCTTTACAGGAATCACCCGAATACCGAATTTCCCAGTTTGTATGCCCTTGAGGTTGTAATCGGAAACCAATATTTGAGAAAAGCCCATTTTGGCAGCTTCTGCAATTCTTTGTTCGATGCGACTAACCGGGCGAATTTCACCACTGAGTCCAACTTCGCCTGCGAAACAAGTCTTGGCAGGAATTGGCATGTCTAAATCCGACGATAATATGGCACAAATAATCCCCAAATCAACTGCTGGATCTTCCACTCTGATGCCTCCAGTGATATTTAGAAAAACGTCTTTCTGACCAAGTTTAAATCCGCAACGTTTTTCAATTACAGCAAGCAACATATTGAGTCGGCGGAGGTCAAATCCAGTACCCGATCGTTGGGGCGTTCCATATACCGCAGTACTTACAAGGGCTTGAGATTCGACCAACATCGGCCTGGCACCTTCCATTGTAGCTGAAATGGCAATCCCCGAAAAGGGTTCATCCATTTGGGTAAGCAGTACCTGCGATGGATTGGTAACTTCACGAAGTCCTTCACCTGCCATTTCATAAATCCCCATTTCGGCAGTTGAGCCAAAACGATTTTTCACAGAACGAACGATTCGGTAAAGGTGGTTTCGATCACCTTCAAATTGCAGAACCACATCAACCATGTGTTCCAATATTTTCGGACCAGCGATATTCCCGTCTTTGGTAATATGACCGATTAAAAATACTGGGGTGTTTGATTCTTTGGCAAAGCGAAGCAATTCGGCGGTGCATTCTTTAATTTGAGAAACGCTTCCTGGAGAAGACTCAATACTTTCGGTTTGAAGCGTTTGGATGGAATCTACGACAAGTAAATCTGGCTGCACATCGTTGATATGCTGAAAAATTCGCTGCATTTGCGTTTCTGCAAGCACATAACATTCTTCATTTTGAATACCGATTCTTCCAGCCCGCATGCGGATTTGCTGCTCACTTTCCTCGCCCGATACATAAAGCACTTTCATGCGCATACTTCGAGTGGCAAGCTGAAGCATAAGGGTAGATTTTCCGATTCCTGGCTCACCACCTAACAGAATAATAGAACCCGGAACCAAGCCTCCGCCCAATATGCGGTTAAGCTCTTCATCTCCAGTGTTTAGTCGAACTTGGTCTTTTTGCTCTACTTCAGTAATTTTAACTGGCTTTGGAGCGCGAACTTTTTCGCTGTGAACCCAAGTGGAACCAGTTTTTTTCTTTTGTAATACTTCTTCAGCGAATGAATTCCAAGAGCCACATGAAGGGCATTTTCCCATCCATTTGGGAGCTTGGTAGCCACAACTCTGGCAAAAGAAATTGGTTTTGGCAGTAGCCATAGGATGCAGGATTTCTCCTACAAATTAATCGTTAAAAATTGGAACGGGAACGGGTAAATTCAACCAATACCTGACCTGCAGGCTGATTTTCGGCGTTGTAGACCTTCAAAACCATACGCATCACATCGTTTTTGAAGTAAACTACATCCCACTCTCCATTAAAGCCGATATCGAACTTACTAATATTGAGCTTATTTCTCTTAGAGAACCCCCAACGACCAACCGTCAACAAATTTTGTTCAAGATCTGTTATTTCATACTTTAGAATATCGTTATCGGACGTGAATTCCCAATATTCCTGAGGGAATTCTTCAGGAAGGGCATCCATTGGAGTTCTTACCCACACGCCGATCAATTTACTTTCTTGACCGGCAGAGCATCCGCCGAAAATCAGCAGCGTGCTCAGCACAAGAGAGAAGAGTATTTTTTTAATCAGCGCCATTTTTCCGTTAAAGCTTGCACAAACTTATAAAAAAAATACAAACATCAAGAATTAACCTTTCTTCATTTTATCGATTAAGCTTGTTGTGGAATAGCCTTCTTTAAATGAAAGCACTTCTACTTTACCTCCTCGTTGTAGCGTTTCCTTAGCACCTACAATACTTTCGATGGTGTAGTCGCCTCCTTTTACCAAAATATTGGGTTGAAGAAATTCAATCAGTTCCAGTGGTGTATCCTCTTCGAAAGGAACAATTAAATCGGTGCAGCGCAAACTAGCTAAGGCGAAAGCACGATCATCGATTTTATTCACCGGACGAGTTGGTCCTTTCAATCTGCTCACCGATTCGTCGCTGTTTAAGCCAACAATAAGTCGATGTCCAAGGGCTGCTGCTTGCAATAAATACTCGAGATGACCGCGATGAAGAATATCGAAGCAACCATTGGTGAAAACTATCTTTTCGTTCTTGAATTGCCAAAGTTTGATGATCGCTAAAGCACTTTCTCGAAGCATGATTTTTCCGGCAATTATTTCAGGCTGCATGATTCTGCTTGCTTTTCTTTCTTAGTAAAGTGAACCCGATCAGAGAAATAGTACCCAACAAAACAGTCATAACAAACTGAGCCGAATGCACGATGGTTGCGAACACCAAACCTGGACGAATTTCGGAGCCGGTAATAGGATTGATCGATGGACTAATTTGATAAATCATCAAGGCCTTTTCCACCAAATAGTGGAATGCTCCAAAACCACCTTGAACAGGAGCTGTCATGCCCAAACCACCAACCACCATCAGGAACAAACCATCAAAAGCCTTCAACATGCTGGTAGGATCATAAGAATAGACGCAAATCCAAGTCATGATAAAATAATTCACCCAGATGAACAGAGTATGAAAAACAAACCAGCCCTTTTTCTTCATTTTGAAAAAAGTGAACAGTCCGTCGCCGATGCCTTTTAGGAAATTGATAACCTTTTGAACCAAGTTAATCTTCAGTAATTGTTGTTTAAACTTGATAAACAAGGCAATGAGAACGACTCCAAGCAATATGAAGATGCCCAAACCGATCTGGAATTGTTGATTTTCAAAGATAGAACCCTGACCGGCTTTCTTTTGAAAGAGCTCTTTCATGAAAAAGTCTCCAAATAAATCCATCCGTGTAAACAGTACCAACATGATGAGGCCCAATAGCATCAAAACGTCGATAACCCTTTCAAGGATTACTGTACCAAAAGATTGGTTAACTGGCACATTGTCGGTTTGATTTAGGATGGTACAACGAACCACTTCACCCATCCGCGGCAGCGCGATATTGGCAAAATAACCGATAGAAACACCATAGAAGCAATGCAAAAAACTAGGTTTAAAGCCTAATGGCTCGAGCATAATTCTCCAACGCCAAGCGCGTGATGCCATGGCTAAAATACCGCAAAACATTGAAAGAAAAATCCAGGAGAACCTAGCGCCTTTGATTTCATTCCACATCCAAACGAAATCAACATCTTTGAAAACGAGATAAATCAAGGCAATCCCGATCGCCAAGAAGATGTAATTGCGTATCGCGGGCCAGATTTTCTTTTGCATCAAGATTTATTTGAGGGTGTTGGTTGCTGTATCAGGGAAGATTACCCAAGGACGGAATTTTTTTGCTTCTTCGAATTCCATTGAGGCATAAGAAACAATGATAACGATATCGCCAACCGCAACTCTTCTAGCGGCAGGGCCATTTAAACAAATCACGCCACTATTTCGGGCACCTTTGATAACATAAGTCTCGAATCGTTCACCATTGTTGATGTTGAGAATCTGAACTTTTTCATTTTCGATCAGATTTGCTGCTTCCATCAGATTTTCATCGATGGTAACACTTCCTATGTAGTTGAGATCGGCCTCTGTAACCGTAACCCGGTGAATTTTTGATTTAAGTACCTCGATTGTCATAACTGGGAGCAAAGCTAAATCAATAGATTTGAATGGGCAATTTTAGGCAGGCAGTTCGATGTTGTCAATTAAACGAATGCCTCCAATACGAACAGCCACACAAGCCACTGATGGTTTGTTGTGATAGTCAGAAAGTGGTTGCAAGGTGAATGTATCTGCAATTTCGAGATACTCAAGTTCCAATCTGGTTGATGACAATGCTGCCCTTGCATCCAACAAAATTTGCTCAAAAGGCTTGATTTTCCAAGAAGCTACAAGGTTCGTTAGTATCTGAAAAATACACGCTGCGAATTGTCGATCTTCTGGTTTCAGCAATTCATTTCTTGAGCTCATCGCCAAACCGTTCGATTCCCGTAAAATTTTGCAAGGCACAATTTCTATTTCAGGATACCGTTTCCGGGCAAGCAGTCTGATAACAGCCAATTGCTGAAAATCCTTTAAACCAAAAAAAGCCTTTTGTGGTTGAACCAGACCAAAGAATTTATCTACCACCGTTACCACACCTTGAAAATGACCTGGCCTAAACTTGCCTTCCATGACTTGATCAAGACCTTCAAGATCGAGCTCAAGCATTTGATTTCCAGCAGCGTACATAGCATCTGTTTGAGGAAGAAAAACAGCATCCACAGAAGCATTTCGAAGCATATCGAGGTCCTGGGATTCTTGTCTAGGATAATTATTGAAATCGGTCGACTCGTTGAATTGCGTTGGATTAACGAAAATACTGACCACGCAAAAATCAGTTTCCAATCTAGCTTGATTGATCAAAGAAATGTGGCCTTCGTGCAAGGCACCCATCGTTGGGACGAAGCCGCAGGAAAGATTTTGTGCTCTTTTTTCCGAAAGGAACTGTTGTAATGCTTGAATATCCCGAATCAGTTCCATGAATACTTTACAGATATAATGTGCGAAAAAGACGTAACGTTCGCTGTATATGGAGCTTAGCCTCCAAAGGGCTGCAAAGCTAAAAGAATACACGTGAAAAGTCCCGATTTTTTTCTTAATTTTGTACTCTGATTAAATTTGTCAATGGAGCAACGTGCCGCCACATCATTTAATACCGGCTTCTTATTTGAATGCTTCCATTTGTTTCCCACAAGCCTAACTATTCTGCCATGAAAAAAACAAGAGTACTTTTTGTTTCTCAGGAGATCACACCTTATTTACCTGAAACACATATGTCGAAAATTGCCCGTGAATTACCACAGGCGATTCAGGAGAAGGGTAGAGAAATTAGAACTTTCATGCCGCGATACGGTTGCATCAATGAACGCAGAAATCAACTTCACGAAGTAATTCGCCTTTCGGGAATGAATTTGATTATCGACGATAACGATCAGCCACTTATCATCAAAGTTGCATCTATTCAAGCTGCGAGAATGCAAGTTTACTTCATCGACAATGAAGAATATTTTCAACGTAAGCATATCGTTACCGATAAGAACAACCAATTTTTCAGCGATAACGATGAGCGTATGCTTTTCTTCTGCAAGGGCGTTCTAGAAACGGTTAAAAAATTAGGCTGGTCGCCTGATGTAATTCATTGCCACGGCTGGATGACATCATTACTTCCCGTACTTCTGAAAACAAAATACAAAGACGATCCTTTGTTTGCTGAAAGCAAGGTGGTAGTTTCTTTGTACAATGATGGTTTTACTCCTGCAATGGACCACCGATTGGCTGAGAAGTTGATTATGGATGGAATCGAACCTACAGATACACAACTCCTTCAAGTACCTGATTACAATAATTTGATTCGTCACGCTACATCTTTTGCTGATGGCGTTGTTGAAACTGAAGCTGGTGTTAACCCAGAATTGATTTCATATGCAAAAGAGCTGAAAAAGCCTGTTCTCGATCTGAAAAACGTAGGCTCAGAATTGGCTGAAGCATGTTCAGAATTCTATGATGAGGTTTTATTGGGGGAGCAGGTAGCCGAGTTGGCTGATTAACAGGTTGAAAAACAATATCAGAATCAGGTGCATAACTTTTTGAGCCGATTGGCCCATTCTAAATTTTCCTTTGTCCTGTTATTTGCAGTGTTTTTCGTATCCTGCGAAGAACCTGAACTTGGTCTTGAAACTCAACCTGGCGGAGACTCGGCAAATCTCTTACGTGAGCTTAACTTGAAGGTTGAAGCTGCTACTGAAAGAGAAGATTCAGTTAAAACCGACGAGCTTTCGCTGAACCTCCTCGGCGCCTACAATGATCCATTATTGGGTAAAATAAGATCTTCTATTTACATGCAGCTTCGTCCTGCAGTAAGCAATATCGATTTAGGGGTAAATCCAACTGCAGACTCAATTGTATTGGTTTTGCCTTATCGTAGTTACTACGGTGATCTTTCGAAGTTGAATGGCCTTCAAAGGTTTCGTGCCTTCAGGGTGAGAGAAATGATGTACAAAGATTCTTCTTACTTTAGTTCAGATACCTTAGAGAGAGACCTCATTCCACTTGGCTCAACAACCTATCTCACTCCATCGATATTGGATAGCGTTTCCGTTGCCGGTCGAAAAGAAGCACCTCAATTGCGCATCAAACTTGACCAATCACTTGCCAACGAATTCATAAGTAACCCAGAAGATCTCGTAAATGCAGATGTATTTACAGCATTCTTGAATGGGATTTATTTGGATGCTGATACACGCAACCCAAACGACGAACAAGGTGCTATTTTAGATTTCAATTTGATTGGTGGAGCTCGGATCGATTTGTTTTACAAAAACGACGTAAATGACAGTCTGAAAACTTCATTCATCGTAAACGAAAGTTCGGCTCGATACACCAGATTCAAGCACGTTTACAAACCTGAAGTAACTTCAAGTTTAGGCTCGTTTGAAGCTGGAAAACAAAAATTGTTCATTCACAATATGGGAGGCTTGCGCACCAAATTGCAAATTCCTGATTTAATGAATTGGAAAGCAGGTAGAAATATTTTGATCCACCAGGCATTAATGACTATTTCAGTTGACGCGAATAGCTTGGGTAAATATGCGCCCAATCCGCAATTAAACATTGTTTTGAAAGATGAAGAAGGCAATCTGATCATATCACCAGATTTGAGCGTAAACAGCACTTCCTACAGTGGCGGTGTCTACAACAGCACTACAAAAGAATATTCATTCAATATTGCACGATATCTACAATCGAGATTGAACGGTGTAATAACCGATGAGTATTTTTATATTCAACCTTCAGGAACAGGAATTTCATCATATAGAGTAGTTCTCAATGGCACAGAAGCCATTAGTGGTTCGATGAAGTTTGAAATTCTGTACCAAATTTTACCTAATTAATCATTCCAACACTTACAAACCATGTGTGGCATTGTTGCTTATTTGGGAGAAAAGGACGCTTATCCGATTCTAATTAAAGGACTTCACCGACTAGAATATAGAGGATATGATAGCGCAGGCGTAGCTCTATTAAATACAAGCGAAGACATTCGTTTGTACAAATGCAAAGGAAAAGTTTCTGAACTTGAAGCTTTCACTTCTGGCAAAAACATTTCAGGACATTTAGGCGTTGGCCACACAAGATGGGCTACACATGGAATTCCTGATGATAAGAACGCACATCCGCATTTTTCTGAATCTGGGAATTTGGTGATCATCCACAATGGAATCATCGAAAACTATGCTTCGTTAAAAAAGGAGTTGCAAAATCGTGGTCACGTTTTCAAAAGTGATACTGATACCGAAGTGTTGATTTATCTGATTGAAAACATCCAGAAAAATGAAAATGTAGATTTGGTTGAAGCGGTAATGATCGCCCTCAATCAAGTGGTTGGAGCCTATGCGATTGTGATTCTTTCTAAAGACAATCCAGACATGATGATCGGCGCTAAGAAAGGCAGTCCGCTCGTTGTTGGTGTAGGAAAAGACCACGAATACTTTATTGCATCCGACGCGACCCCAATCATCGAATATACCCGCAATGTGGTTTATTTGAATGATGAAGAGATCGTTATCCTTGAAAAAGGAAAAGAAATGAAAATCAAAACCATCAAGAACCAGGACAAAACTCCATATGTTCAGGAACTTGAAATGCAACTCGAGACCATCGAGAAGAGCGGCTTTGATCACTTCATGTTGAAAGAAATTTACGAACAGCCTAGAAGTATTAGAGACAACATGCGTGGTCGATTGAACATCGATTTACGCGAAGTAACCTTGGGCGGAATCATCGATTACCAAGCGAAAATCCTGAATGCCAATCGAATCATCATCGTAGCCTGTGGAACTTCATGGCATGCCGGTTTGGTTGGTGAATACCTGATCGAAGATCTTGCTCGAATTCCTGTTGAAGTTGAATATGCTTCTGAATTCAGATACAGAAATCCAATCATCACCGAAAAAGATCTGGTAATCGCCATCTCTCAATCTGGTGAAACTGCGGATACTTTAGCCGCGATTGAATTAGCCAAATCAAAAGGAGCTACCATTTTCGGAATTTGCAATGTTGTTGGAAGCTCAATTGCACGAGCAACACATGCTGGTTCTTATACCCACGCTGGACCTGAGATCGGCGTTGCTTCAACAAAGGCATTTACCGCACAGGTTACCGTTTTAACGCTGATGGCTTTGGTTTTTGCTCACCGTAAAGGCACTATTTCAGAAAGCAAATACCATCAATTGTTAGTGGGTCTTGATCAAATTCCAATGAAAGTGGAAGAGCTGCTCAAGATGGATGAACAAATTAAACACATCAGTTCGATCTACAAAGAGGCTAACAACTTCCTATACCTTGGAAGAAGTTACAATTTCCCGATTGCACTTGAAGGCGCGTTGAAGCTGAAAGAAATTTCCTACATCCATGCAGAAGGTTACCCAGCTGCAGAGATGAAGCATGGTCCGATTGCCTTGATCGATGAAAACATGCCAGTTGTGGTGATTGCGCCAAACAAAGGAGCTTATGAGAAAATCTTAAGTAATGTGCAGGAAGTGAAGGCACGTGGTGGTAAAATCATTGCTATCGTAACGCAAGGAGATAAAGATGTAGCCGAATTGGCTGATCATATCATCGAAATTCCTGAAACAGAGGAGGAATTAACACCACTCATCACAGTAATACCTCTGCAGTTGCTTGCATACCACATTGCAATCATGCGCGGTTGTAATGTGGATCAACCAAGGAATCTAGCCAAATCTGTTACAGTGGAATAGTTTAGCAGTTTACACAAAACCAAAAGCCCTCTTGAATAATCTATCCAAGAGGGCTTTTTTATTGATGATCTAAAAAATCAAACTGTCATAATTTCTTTTTCCTTCACTTCAAGGCACTTATCTGTTTTTACGATAAAGCCATCGGTAACTTGTTGGATCTTTGCTTCTGCGTCTTTTGCGATATCTTCCGCTAATCCGTCTTTTACAAGCTTTTTAATCGCTTCGTTAGCATCACGACGAATATTTCGGATACTCACTTTGCAATTTTCCGCTTCCGATTTTGAGAGTTTCACAAGACTTACGCGACGTTCCTCAGTAAGTGGTGGAATGTTGATTCGAATCACTACCCCATCATTCATTGGTGTAAGACCAATGTTAGATCCAAAAATTGCCTTTTCGATAGGTCCAAGCATTTGCTTTTCCCAAGGCTGAATAACAAGTGTTCTGGCATCAGGTGTGTTCACATTGGCAACCTGCGCTAGAGCGGTATTGCTTCCGTAGTAATCCACGAAAATACCATCAAGCATTTGTGCACTTGCTTTACCTGCGCGAATCTTAGCTAACTCACTCTCAAGGTGAGAAATCGCTTTTTCCATTAAGGATGTTGCAGAGTCGATTTGTGGTTTTACTGCTTCGTTCATAAATCTTAATTGAATGACTGCAAATAAAAGGGATTTTTTGGAAAGAGAGAAGCTTTAGAAACTAACCAATGTGCCAATTTCTTCACCAGCTAAAAGTCGTTTAAGGTTCCCCGCCTTGTTCATATCAAAAACGATGATTGGGAGCTTGTTGTCGTTACAGAGGGTGAAGGCTGTCATATCCATAACATTCAGACCCTTTTCATAAACTTCTGTAAAGGTGATGGTATCGTATTTAACTGCGTCTGGAACTTTTTCAGGATCTGCGGTATAGATTCCATCTACACGTGTTCCTTTAAGAATAACATCTGCTTCAATTTCAATGGCACGAAGCGTTGCGGCAGTGTCGGTAGTGAAATAAGGATTTCCAGTACCAGCACCAAAGATTACAACTCTACCTTTTTCAAGATGTCGTATTGCTCTTCTGCGGATAAATGGTTCGCAGATTTGTTCCATTTTAATGGCACTTTGCAATCGTGTTTGAACACCCATTCCTTCGAGTGCAGACTGAAGTGCCATACTGTTGATGACAGTAGCTAACATGCCCATATAATCGCCTTGAACGCGATCCATACCACCTTCTGCAGCTTGAATTCCTCTGAAGATATTTCCACCGCCGATTACTACAGCGACTTCAATTCCTGCTGATGAAGCATCTTTAATTTCCTGTGCATAAATTGCAAGTCTCTCGGGATCGATTCCGAAGCTTTTCTCACCCATCAATGATTCACCGCTGAGTTTGAGTAGAATTCTTTTGTATTTCATGAGGAAAAATATTAGGATTCAGGCATGAAAAATCCCGTCCTAGAACGGGATTTAAAATTCAATGGATCAAAAAAAAGGAGAGTAAAAAACTCTCCTGATCAATGTTATTAGTTTCCAATAGCGATTCGTTTGAATCCAACGGCCATTAATTCTTTATCGTTAGATGCGATATACTGACGAACTGTTAGTTTACCGTCTTTGATGAATTCTTGGTTAAGTAGCGTATTGTCTTTGTAGAACTTGTTTAGTTTACCTTGAGCAATTTTCTCAACCATTTCTTCTGGCTTACCTTCAGCACGGATTTGCTCACGAGCAATGTCCATTTCGCGCTCTAGGGTGCGAGTATCTACATCTTCTTTGTCTAGCGCAACAGGAGCCATTGCAGCTGCTTGCATTGCAACGTCTTTAGAAATTGTAGCTAAATCAGCAGATTCGGCTTTGTTAAATGCAACAATCGTAGCCAAACGATTACCAGGGTGATTGTAGGCAACTACAAATTCACCGAAAGTTTGTTGGTATTGAAGTTCCATTTTCTCACCGATTTTTCCGATCAAATCGATGATTCTATCGCTGATTGACAACCCATCAAGTTGGGTAGCCAAAAGAGTTTCAGAATCTACAGCACCACCATTGATAGCGATGTCTGTAACAGTTGACACGAAGTTGATGTACTCTTCGTTTTTCGCAACGAAATCAGTTTCGCAGTTAAGCGCAACCAATACACCTCTTTTGTTGTCTGGAGTAACTTTAGCGAACACAACGCCTTCGTTAGCTTCGCGATCTGCACGATTGCCAGCTACTTTCTGACCTTTCTTGCGTAAAAAATCGATTGCAGCTTCGAAATCGCCATTGGCTTCAGTAAGTGCTTTTTTGCAGTCCATCATACCGGCTCCGGTAACTTGGCGCAATTTGTTAACATCAGCAGCAGTAATAGCTACACTTGACATAGTATGTTTCTCCTATTGATTAAGTGAAATTATTCTTTACCTGTTGTTTCTTCAGAAGATACTCCTTCTTTTTCCTTACGACCTTCGTCATCGCCCTTGTCTTTCTCAGATTTTCTTTCTGAAAGACCTTCTTGTATAGCAGCTACCACAACTTCCATAATGAGTGCAATTGATTTTGCAGCATCATCGTTAGCTGGGATTGGGTAATCAACAAGATTCGGGTTTGAATTGGTATCTACAACTGCGAAAGTTGGTATATTAAGGCGGCGCGCTTCAGCAACAGCTATATGCTCTTTAGAGATATCTACAATAAAAAGTGCTGCTGGAAGGCGGCTCATATCTGAGATTGATCCAAACTGAGTTTCTAGTTTTTCACGCTCACGAGAAATGGTAAGTTTTTCTTTTTTGGAGATGGTTTCGAAAGTACCATCAGTAGCCATTTTATCGATGGTTGCCATTTTCTTCACAGCCTTACGGATTGTGGTAAAATTGGTCAACATTCCACCTGGCCAGCGCTCAGTTACGAAAGGCATGTTCACTTTGCGAACTGCTTCAGCAACTATTTCTTTTGCTTGCTTCTTGGTGGCTACGAAAAGGATTTTCTTTCCAGACTTAGCAATTTGCTTCAATGCAGCAGATGCCTCATCGAGTTTCGCTACAGTTTTATTGAGGTCGATAACGTGGATTCCGTTACGCTCCATGAAAATGTACGGAGCCATGTTTGGATTCCACTTACTCTTAAGGTGCCCAAAGTGAACACCTGCCTCCAGAAGCTGATCGGTTGTAATTCTTGACATATCTTGTATGAAATCTGGAATGGATTAACGTTTACTGAACTGGAAGCGTTTACGCGCTTTTTTCTGACCTGGCTTTTTACGCTCAACCATACGAGGATCGCGGGTAATGAGACCTGCTGCACGTAGAGATGATTTTTGAGCCGCATCTAATTCAACTAGCGCCTTTGAGATAGCCAAACGAAGTGCTTGAGCTTGCCCAGTGATACCGCCACCAGTGATATTGGCAGTAACGTCGAATTTTCCTTCTTGTTGGGTGATCTGAAATGGTTGCTGAACGGCTCCCTGAAGCATTGGCACAGAGAAATATTCTTTGTAGTCGCGGTTGTTAACAGTGATTACACCGCTACCTACTTTAAGGTAAACGCGTGCAACTGAAGTCTTTCTTCTTCCGCTGGTGTTGATGATTTCCATTATCTCAGGTCGTTAAGGTTGAGGGGTTTTGGCTGTTGTGCAGCATGCGGATGATTAGGTCCAGCATATACAAACATATTACCGAAGAGCGCACGGCCCAAACGCGTTTTAGGAAGCATACCACGAACTGCTTTTTCAATTACAGCTTCTGGTTTCTTCGCAAACAACTCGCGTGGTGTTGCAAAACGCTGTCCTCCCGGGTAACCGGTATAGTGCACGTAAACCTTATCTTCTGTTTTGTTACCAGATAAGATCACCTTGTCGGCGTTGATAATGATCACATTATCACCACAGTCTACGTGAGGCGTGTAAGATGGTTTGTACTTGCCACGAATCAACATGGCAACTTTGGAACTGAGACGACCCAGAACCATGTTTTCGGCGTCAACTAGTACCCATTCTTTGGTTACAGTTGCCTTATTGGCCGAAATTGTTTTATAACTCAGTGTATCCACTTTAGCAGGAGGATTTGAAATACGATTTTTAAACGGGCTGCAAAGATAGTAATGAATTCTTTATGTCCAAATTTTGTCAACAGCAAATTTTGAACGGTTCTCTTTAAACTCAGTCATATGAAGCTCAGCAAGTTGAAAAAAAAACTTTTGGCGTTCAACAGAAATTCCCGAAATGCCCGTCCACCAAGGCTCAGGCGATCATTAAATTACATCCTCGTACATCCGAATGATCAAATCTTCCGAGCACATCAAAAGTTTCATCGGTGTGTTTTTTTCCTAAATCGGAGGTCGAAATGAAGCTACAGCTATCCAAATTTGCCAGATCGACCACATTTATCCCTCCTGTTTTACCGTTTTCAGCATAAGAAAAAGGGTCATCTGTTTCCCGAATCATCACTTTCATCCAAGGGGGTGTGTTAAATCTTCCACTGTCGTTCAACCATGCTTGTGAAAACAATTCAGTCATCCCATATTCAGAGTGCAATCTTGAAATTGGCCATGTCCTCCTGATGGTTTCATGTAAATCAGCTCGAATCATTTCTTTTCTGCGGCCTTTCATCCCACCAGTTTCTACGACCACTAAGTTCTCCCATGTTTCAGGATGCTTTTCGGCCATATCCAGCAGAGCGAAACTAACACCCATCAACCAGACTTTTCTGTTTTCTACTTTCAATCGATTAAGCAAAGCCAACAGTTCATCGTAATTATTCAGGTAAAACCCACTTTCCTGTTGCCCACTCTCGCGAATCAGAATATCTGTCATGTATACCAGCGAGGAACCGGGGCGTTCCAAATAGGCAGGTAAAAGTCCAATGATAATCCAGTCTAATGGATCTCCATATTCTAATCGAAAACCCTTTAATAAACTCTGTTCATATATATAGGTATCTGCCACAAGGTGTTTTGAGGTAATCTGACCAGTCGTGCCGGAGCTGAAAAACGTAGTTGCCGGCTCACCTTGCCAAGATTGGATTGAGAAGTTTTTGAAAAACTCCACAGGCATGAATGGAACATCACTCAAAGTCTTCACGCTTGCAGGCGCTCTGCTCAACTTTTCGCACCAAGTTCTGTAAATTGGATTGTTGGCAAACTGAAATTGAAATATCTCAAGCGCCAATTCATTAAATTGCAGCTCGTTCGAAACTTCGAAAATTTTCTCTGCTAGCGAACTTCTCCTCGGAGGGAAATTTGGCGGATGTTTGAGCCTATCTTTGTTCATCATGAAACGCGCTTCAAAGTTATTGGCTGCAGGCTTAATTCTTACAGTATTGTTTGCAAATTCTTGCAAGAAAGACAATCAGTTTCCCAACGCGCCTTTCATCAGATTTACTGCGTTCGAGCAAATTAAAGATGTTTCGGGCAAAGATTCTCTTGGAATCCTGAAGTTTTATTTCACTGATGGAGATGGCGATTTAGGGTTAGCCCCCGGAGACACGTTGGCTCCTTACAATCCAGGATCGATTTATTACTACAACTTCTTTATCAGTTATTACGAAAAGCAGAATGGAAACTGGCAAAAAATCACGCTTCCTCCACCCTTTCTAGGCGCTGATACATTGTCGAACAATTCGAGAATCCCTAATTTAACACCCACAGGACAAAATAAAACTCTCGAAGGGGACTTGGAAATGCAATTGTTTACCAACAATCCATTTTCGCCTTTCGATACCATTCGTTATGAGATAACAGTTTGTGATCGTGCCTTAAATCGGAGCAACCAGATTACGACTCCCGAGATTATACTCAATAAATAATTCAGCGACGCGGAGCCGCACAGAACGGAATCTCCTTCCCCGGAGGGAGAAATACGAAATCTATTGGTACTTGCCTTTTGTTGAGCATAACAGACCCATTCGAGTGATTCAACATCTTTTGTGTAAAGCTTGTTCGAACATCAATGATGGTTGTAAGAATGCGGATCAAGGCATAACCAAGAGAGGAATTGCAGATAGTCCAAATTTTCTAGGGCAGTTTTGAACAAGAAGCCTCTATAAGTGTTAATTTTACGGATTATTTAGAACCATTATAAACAAATTGGTTCTGTCCAAAACAGACTTAACATGCTGAGCATCAAAAATCTTCACGCCCGAGTTGCCGAAAAAGAAATCCTCAAAGGTTTCAATCTTGACGTTAAGCCCGGAGAAGTACACGCGATAATGGGGCCAAATGGCTCTGGAAAATCTACGCTTGCCTCTGTGTTGGCGGGAAGAGAAGATTACGAAGTGACTTCCGGTGAAATCATTTTCGAAGGCAAGAATTTGTTGGAATTGGCTCCTGAAGACCGCGCCCGTGAAGGGATCTTTTTAGCGTTTCAGTACCCAGTAGAAATTCCTGGAGTGAGCATTACCAATTTCCTTAAAACGGCAATGAACGAACAGCGAGAATATCGAGGTTTATCGCCTATTGAGCCGAAAGAATTTCTTCAGATGATGAAGGAAAAAAAGGCTTTGGTTGAAATCGATACCAACCTTACCAATCGTTCAGTAAACGAAGGCTTTTCCGGAGGAGAAAAGAAGAGAAATGAGATTTTCCAAATGGCTATGCTTGATCCTAAGCTTGCTATTCTTGATGAAACAGACTCAGGACTTGATATCGATGCTCTGCGAATTGTAGCAACAGGTGTTACTCAGCTAAAGCGTCCGGATAATGCATGTATTGTAATTACCCACTATCAACGACTGTTAGATTTTATTGTTCCTGACTTTGTTCACGTTCTTTTTGAAGGTAAAATTGTAAAGTCTGGAACAAAAGAACTGGCACTTGAACTTGAGGAAAAAGGCTACGACTGGATTCGTAAAGAAGTAGCATCACTTTGATTCAGCAAACAAAAAACATGTTAGAAACACTTACAGGCATCGACCTAAAAGAAAAGCTTCTTGCTGATTATAGTTTGCAAAAATCGGCGCTTTTGCTTGATAACCCCATGATAGCTAGTTTTCGTGAAAATGCCGCTAATGCATTTCGAAAGCAAGGATTCCCAAGTAAAAAACACGAAGAGTACAGGTACATTGCGATGGATAAATTTCTTCGCAAAGACTATAATCACCCGCTTTCAGCATCATCGCCAACGATTGAAAAACTGCCAGAGTCGATTTTGGTCGATTCAGAAGCATACCGTTTGGTTATGGTGAACGGCTTTTTTGCTCCAAGCCTTTCTCTTGTGCCAGAAGGTATTGAAGGTTTCACTGCCGGCTCACTAGCTGAAGCAATTAGAAACAAAAACGTTACCGCACTCACACATATTGGCACACTTTCAAATCCAGATGCAGATCCATTCTTGGCGTTGAATTCGGCCATGTTTGCTGATGGAATTTTCATCCATCTTGCAAAAAACATAGTAGTTGAAAAGCCTATTCAAATCATTCAACTTACCACTTCCGATGAACCAATTTTCATTCAGCCTCGCGTTTTGGTGGTTGTTGAAGATGGAGCTCAGGTAACTTTGATCGGACTTACACCAGAAACACAGGAAAAACAAGACATTTTTATCAATACAGTAACAGAAGTACACTGTGGTAAAAATGCAATTGTTCACTTGGTTCAAGCATATGACCATAAAGACGTTTCTGCAGTTCACCATACCGAAGCGCATGTGCATACAAATGGTAATTTTTCACACTATGCGATCCATTTAAACGGACGTTTGGTGAGAAACAACCTCAACATTGTGTTGGCGGATTCGCATTGTGAAGCACATTTATTTGGTTATTACCATCCAACAAGCGATCAGATTTTTGATAGCCATACTTTGGTAGATCACCGAATGCCACACTGTGAAAGCAACGAACTTTACAAAGGTGTTGTAGATGGGAACGGTACAGCTATTTTTAATGGTAAAGTTTACGTTCGTCAAGACGCTCAAAAAACAAATGCTTACCAAAGCAACAAGAACATCTTACTGAGCGAGGAAGCAACTGTAAACACAAAGCCACAGTTGGAAATTTATGCCGACGATGTTAAGTGTTCGCATGGCTCATCAACGGGCGTTTTAGATCCCGAACAAATGTTCTATCTAAGATCTCGTGGAATTACAACTCCTAAGGCAAGAGCCCTATTGCTCAATGCATATGCAGGAGAAATTTTAGAGAAACTACCCTCTGAAAAATTACGCAATACACTTACTGAATTGCTTCTAGAAAAATACAGTGCCTGATCAAATAAATATGCTTACTTCAATGGCCGATAAGTTAGATGTAATGAAAATCAGGGAAGATTTTCCGATTCTTCACCAAGAGGTGAACGGATATCCTTTGGTTTATTTCGACAATGGAGCCACATCACAGAAACCTCGTCAGGTAATTGAAGCAATAACAGCATACTATTCAGGATACAATGCCAATATCCACCGCGGCGTTCATACTTTAAGTCAGCGCGCTACTTCAGCTTACGAATCATCAAGAGAGGAAGTAAAAACCTTCCTTAATGCTCGAAGTACTGAGGAAATCATTTTCACCAAAGGCACCACAGAAGGCATCAATTTGATTGCCCAAACTTGGGGAAGACATTACCTCAAAACGGGCGATGAAATTGTTGTTACAGCGATGGAGCATCATGCCAATATTGTTCCTTGGCAAATGATCTGTGAAGAATCAGGAGCTGTTTTGAAAGTGATTCCCATGGATCAAAATGGAGAGCTGATCCTCGAGGAGGCTCAGAAACTGATTGGTCCACGCACGCGAATGGTCGCTGCAATTCATGTTTCTAACGCTCTTGGAACCATTAATCCAGTGGAAGAACTCATCGCCATGGCCCAAAAAGTTGGCGCGATGACCTTGATAGATGGCGCTCAAGCGGTACCACATTTCAAGGTGGATGTGAAGAAATTAGACTGTGATTTCTACGTTTTTTCTGCGCACAAATTGCTTGGCCCTACTGGCATGGGTGTGTTGTATGGTAAACTCTCGAATCTAGAGCAAATTCCACCTTATCAAGGTGGAGGTGACATGATTCGTTCGGTAAGTTTTTCGAAAACAACCTACAACGATCCTCCATTGAAATTCGAAGCTGGAACACCCAATATTGAAGGAGCTATCAGCATGGCTGAAGGAATTCGCTATTGGAATTCTCTCGACCATGCACAAGTGGCGGCTCACGAACAAGACCTCTTGCAATATGCCACCGAAAGATTAAAAGCAACTGGCGATTATCGGATTATCGGTGAAGCCCAAAATAAAGTTGCTGTAGTTTCTTTTTTGTTGAACGGCGCGCATCCTTATGATGTTGGATTTATCTTAGACAAACATGGGATAGCCGTAAGAACTGGGCACCATTGCGCTGAACCTGTCATGCAGTTTTTTGAGGTTCCAGGCACCATCAGAGCATCTTTTTCATTTTACAACACCCGCGCAGAAATCGATAAAATGATGGATGCACTTGCGGTGACAAAACGCATGTTAGCATGAGCATAGCATTTAAAGAAGCCGAAATTATTGAAGAGTTCGAAATGCTCGACAATTGGCAGGATCGCTTCCAAATTGTGATCGATACTGGGGAAACACTTCCTCCAATGCCTGAAGAACGCATGGTGGATCAAAACATCATTCATGGCTGCCAAAACAAGGTGTATTTATCATCCGATTTGAATGGAGAAGTGCTACACTTTTATGGACATTCAGAAGCACAAATCCCAAGAGGCTTGCTTACCTTGCTTATTCGCTTAGTAGATGGCGAAAAGCCCGAAGACATTGTGCAAGCAAGCTTGGATGTTTTTGAAAAAGCCGGAATAAAAGATAATTTATCGATGCAACGAGCCGTCGGACTTGAATCGATGATCAAGCGAGTGAAGCTCGAAGCCGCAAAATACGTGAAGAATTAACCATGGAGAAAACCATCGAACAGCTCGAGAAGGATGTGATAGAAGCCATTCAAACCTGCTATGATCCGGAAATCCCGGTAAATATTTATGAGCTTGGATTGATCTATGAAATCAACATCAACGAAGAAAATGCAGTTCATGTAATGATGACATTGACGAGTCCTTCATGCCCAGTTGCAGAGACTCTGCCTCCTGATGTTGAATCGAAAATTGCAGCCGTGGAAGGTGTTACTTCGGCAAAAGTAGAAATTACTTTCGATCCCCCTTGGGAACAAAGCATGATGAGCGAAGAAGCCAAATTAGAATTGGGCTTTTTATAGTCATCCAAAAAACTTCAATCCATTTCGAATCATGGACAATGAAATCATCAATAAAGTCGCCAATAGCGGATTGATTAATCTCGATTTGGAAGACTATTATGTGAAAGGACCTAGAAAAGTGATCGACATCAAGGATCAACTTTTTATGGGCATGATTCTCAAAGAAAAAGATTTCAGAGAATGGATCAAAACCCACGACTGGACTCAGTATAACGGAGCGATGGTAGCTGTGCATTGCTCTGAAGATGCAATTATTCCTGTTTGGTCTTATATGCTCTTAGCAGCGGCCTTGGAGCCTCATGCAAAGCGCGTTGTTTTTGGCGATTTAGAAGATTTAGAAACCGAATTGTACAAAGAGGTGATAGACAATCTTGATGTTTCTGAATTTGACGATCAGCGCTTAATCATCAAAGGATGTGGAAATCTTCCAGTTCCACGTGCGGCATTTTTAATGCTTACCCGAAAGCTTCAACCTATTGCCAAAAGTATCATGTATGGTGAAGCATGTTCGACTGTGCCTATTTACAAGCGAAACAATTAAATGTAACTTAGCATAAAGCCGTTAACTGCAAGTTTAAAAATTCTTTAAGAAAGTATTTGGCTAAATTGCTTATATGAAACGATTTCTACTGGTGTTGTATTGGTTCGTTTCGATGCACACACTATTCTCTCAAGTTACATTTTCCGATACCATTTATCAGTTTCGGAGAGAAAACGACATACTCTATGGCACTGCCACAAATTATGCTGGTAACGAGGTGCCATTGTTTCTTGATTTGTACAAACCAATTGGTGACAACAACCTCAATAGGCCACTTTTGGTGTTGGTACACGGAGGTTCATGGATTGCTGGCAACCGTAACGAGCAAGAAATTCAGCTTCTAGCAAAATGGTACGCTAAGTTTGGCTATGTTGTAGCATCGGTGAGTTATAGATTGGGTTTTCATCCTTCAATTGGCAATGGAAGCAATATTGTAACTTGCCCTTTAGTTACTGTTGAGAGTAATTGCGTTTATCCTGCCGATTCGGCCGAAATGGTTCGGGCTTTATACCGAGCAATGCAGGATGTGAAAGGGGCGATTCGTTATCTCAAAGGACGCGCAATTGAGGATTCTGTATGTACATCAAACGTTTTCCTGGCTGGAGTGAGTGCAGGAGGTTTTAATGCTCTGGCTGCCGCGATGCTTGACGTTGATTCCGAAAAGCCGATTTTAGCCGGAAGCCTTTCCCCGGCACCGGGCCCAGCAACCACGTTAGATTATTGTCACAATTATTTTAATCTTCAAGGATCGAATATAAGCCTCAGTCGCCCCGATTTGGGAAGTATCGATGGTGAAATCGCGCTCAATGGCTTCAATAGTCGGGTGAAAGGCATTGCAAATTATTATGGTGGCATGATGGAAAATCTGCTCGAACTCTCGAACGGCCCATTGCCTGCCTTGTACCTCTTTCACCAAACCAATGATGTGGTTGTGGCCTGCAATTACACGCGTTTGTTGGGAGAATTCAGCTTTGGGTGTTTAGCTCCTCTGGGATTTCTTGGCTGTCAACAAATCTGGAATACACCACGCGCTTATGGCAGTTGTGGAATCCAGACTTTGATCGAGAACAACAATTATCCGATCCTATTTACAGACGATATTGTTCAAAATGGCGGACCAAACTGCCTTGCAGATCCTCCAGGGCATTCGCTGCTTTCTATTTTCCAACGGGCCAAAAATGCAGCTACTTTTTTCGCTCCGCTGATAGCAGAAGATTCGTCTTGTTATACAACAGGAGTAAGTAACGTGCAGCATAGTTTCTCAATTCAGCCAAATCCAACAACCAATCGGTTCTCAATTTTGAGTTCAGAATTGCCGGTTTCTCTGCAGATTTTCAATCTTGAAGGCCGGTTGGTTTATGCTGCAAAGCTAGAAGCGCTTAATGCCAATAATTTCCAAGTTGACGAGTTGCCAGCAGGTATTTACCACATAACACTTCAGCTAAAAAGTGGTGCAAAGGTTACCCAGAAGTTGATGAAAATTTCTCCTTGAAGAAATCTTCAGTTGCTGAAAGTGTTTTAAAATTGTCAATACGTTCAGATTCGCCTACTGACTGAATTTGATTAAATATCGTCAGTCGTAGAAGGATTAGATTTGCATTTAACATTTAATGGGTTAGAAATCCAAGCCATGAAAAACCGTCTTCTAGCATTTGTTTTTGCCCTCCGGGGAATTAAACACGGGTGGAAGCGTGAAGCGCATCTTCGTATTCATACTTTGGCGGCTGTTGTAGCTATCATGTTAGGGATACTTCTCAGAATTAACCTTTGGGAATGGTGTGTGGTGTTGCTCAGCATCGGGATTGTGATCAGCGCTGAATTAATGAATGCAGCAATTGAACGGCTTGCCGACCGCATTACAAAAGAAAAAGATCCACTCATCGGACAAGCAAAAGATTTAGCGGCTGGTGCAGTACTAATTGTGTCGTTGGTTGCGTTAGTGCTAGGCACGATCATTTTCTTGCCCAAACTATGGCTGGTTTTTTCCTGAAACGTTTACATGTTTATTTCAAATCGAATAACCGACTCGGCGTTGCGCTGAGTTTTTCTGCTTCGATTCTTTTGAGTTTGATTTTGCTTGTGGGTCGCATATGGCACACAGGAGAAATCACCTATTTGTTCTTGGTTTGGAACTTATTCCTTGCCATGATACCACTAGGACTATCAACACTTTTGGTATTGTATCGATTGCACCACAAAAACAGAATCAGATCGTTGGCATTGGCAGGAACGTGGTTGCTATTTTTCCCAAATGCACCATACATTCTAACCGACTTATTTCACCTGTATCCCCGAACGGGAATTCCGCAATGGTATGATCTAATCTTAATCTTATCGTTTGCTTGGAATGGATTGATGCTTGGCAGCGCTTCATTGTTCGACATGCAAGAACTGGTAAAATCGAGATTAGGTTGGCTTCGTGGTTGGCTATTCACGGGCTTCACACTCGCCTTAGGAAGTTTTGGAATTTATCTCGGACGGTTCGAACGCTGGAACAGTTGGGACATTTTGCAACAACCCTTTCGCCTCTTAAGTGATATCGCCAACTTTGTTCTTCATCCTGCCGAATATCCCAATGTTTGGGGAATGACCATATGTTACACCTTATTGATGTGGGTTTTGTACGCCACAATCTATCAACTCACCAAAGTTCAATCGAGAAGAATTAGCGCAGAATCGGTAGCACAGAACCGAAGTAAAATTTAACCTTCTCCCCGCCTCCAACAATCCTTCACATGGTCGTTCACCAATCCAGCAGCTTGCATATATGCATAACAAATGGTGGTGCCTACGAAAGTGAAGCCGCGCTTTTTAAGGGCCTTGCTCATCGCATCGCTTTCTGGAGATGATGCTGGAATATCTCGCATCGATTGGCGTTTGTGGTTGATTACCGGTAAACTGCCAGATGTAAGCATCGAAACTGCCGAATTCCTCTTGAATTTTCAGAAAAGCAATAGCATTTTTCACCGTTCCAGCGATCTTCAATCGGTTTCGGATGATTCCTTCATCTTGCATGAGCCGTTCCACATTACGTTCAGTGAATTTCGAAATCAACAAAGGGTCGAAATCGACAAAAGCCTTTCGAAATCCTTCTCGGCGGTTGAGGATGGTTTGCCAACTCAGACCAGCTTGGAAACTATCTAAAACAATATATTCAAAATGCTTTGCATCATCGTGCACAGGAATCCCCCATTCAGTATCGTGATAGGTGCGCATGTTTTCGGTTTTAGTGCACCAAGCGCATCTAGACAATTCCTTTTCCATCTTCAATGAATATTCAAAGCCAAGGCTGGGTTTATCCTATATTTGCTATTCGCTATGTTACGAAATTATATACTCGCTATTTACTGCCTATCTTATTTCAGTGTATTTGCACAAAAAGAAGAAGTGCTCAAACTCAGTTCATTTTATCCATTCCCAGCCAAAGAAATTCCAGGCCCGAAAGACTTATCGGTAAGTTCTTTGGTTGAAGTGAGCGCGGATTCAATCTATTTTTCAATCGATATCGTCGACGATCAACTTTTCGTAAATGGTGATCCATCGAAATCAGACAGGGTTGAAATTTGGTTCGCAATGAATGAGGTGAATTTTAGCGATTACATTGTAGCTGGATCCAGAAAAAACGCTCGAATTTTTAGGAATTCTGGGGAAGCTGGCGACAATGCTAACCTCACCAATTTTCTAAAAAATGGCGATTATCCTGCGGGAGAAAAAATTGAATATCAAGGAAAGCTCCTAAAATCTACAGTACCTGAAAGAAAGGAGCTTCGTGAAGATCGATTGTTTTTCGGGATAAGTCACTTTTCTTTTACGCCCAATGAACTAACGGGAAAGCAATTAGACAGGGATAAATACGATGCGATGGAAGAGCAGTTGGGCGGTTTGCCTGATAACTTATCCTCATCAACAAGATGCCAAACAGAGATCACGCCCAATGGATACAAATTAAAAATTGCGATGCACAATCGTTGTTTGAGTTTTGCCCAACAGTTTGCAAAAAACTTCAAGTATTGCATCGATGTTTTTGACAAAGACGATGCCGCTTCGGCTGAACAAATGCTGTCATCCTCGCCTAATAGATTTTATGCTCGCCCTTATTATTTCAATAAAGCGTCCTTAAAAAAGCCGTTAAATATTGCTATTTCGGATGTTGATAAAACGCTGATTGAAAAAACAGGAATCAATATTCATTTGTATTTCAGTGGAGGGAAATGGAAAGGATTCGGGTTCGGAAATGGTGCCATTATATATTCAGAAGGAGTTGTTTCTGAAAGTAATTTGGTTGAATACACTTTTTATCCGTTGCAGGTTAAGCAAGTTGACTATCCTGATATAAATGGCAGTCCAGTTCGTTGCATGGCTATAGATTATAAAGATTTATCACCGTTCAGGCAGCAGGATCTTTACTTCTTGTATAACAATGAGGTGGTGATTTCAAGAGGCTACAATTACCTGATCGAAAAGAAGTCGGACTTTGTAAATCGCCCGGTTTTGTTGCCCAATGGACAAGTCGCGTTTGTATTGTACGATTTTGAGCCAGCCGACCCTCAAGGATGGGGAGAATATGGAAAAATGGCCGACGAATTTGTGTACATCCAACAGGTAGGAGCACTGCCAAAATCTTTGTATTCTGGAGGGCAGCGCGTTGAAAAAGTGCATACTGCAACATTTGGAGAAAAAGATCAGACTTCTGTAAAGCAAGTTAAAGACGTGATTTATTCATGGATTGAGCCTGGAAAACGTTTTCAAATAGAAGTGAAAGGCCTTGATAAATCGAGCGATAAGCGCTTTGTGTTCCATTTCACAGAAGAAGGCGAATTCAGGTTAGAGAAATAAATCTCTTTTTCGCCCGTAAGCTTTGGCAGTTGGCTCATTTCTGAGTTTATTTGTTCTCTTGTTTAACCATCTTTAATAATGAAAAAAATTCTCATATCAGGGCTTGTCGTATTGGGCATGCTGATTCAACTTCCACTTCGCGCAGATGAAGGGATGTGGCTTCCATTGTTGGTGAAGCGTCTTAATTACGACCAAATGAAAAAAATGGGTTGTAAGCTTACCGCTGAAGAAATTTACAGCATAAACAATTCGTCGCTCAAAGATGCTGTTGTTATGCTTTCGGGCGGATCTTGTTCTGCTGAAGCCATTTCACCAGAAGGTCTTCTTTTAACCAACCACCACTGCGGATACGAGGCGATTCAAACCAACTCTACTGTTGAGCATGATTACTTAACAGACGGCTTCTATGCAAAAAACAAAAGCGATGAACTTCCTTCAGGTGGAATTACAGCGTCTTTTTTGGTAAGAATTGAAGATGTAACAACACGCATCTTGAATGAACTCAATCCAAACATGAGCGAAACCGAACGTACTGCAAAAGTGCGTCAGATGTACAAAACCATCGAAGGTGAAGCTACAAACGGAAACGGTTACAATGCTTCTGTAAAGTCCTTCTTCAATGGAAATGAGTACTACCTTTTCGTGTATGAAACCTTTACCGATGTTCGTTTGGTAGGTGCACCACCTGAATCAGTTGGTAAATATGGCGGAGATACCGACAACTGGATGTGGCCTCGTCATACTGGCGATTTCAGTCTATTGCGTGTTTATGGCAACAAAGACAATAAGCCGGCTGCTCCTTCTCCTGAAAATATTCCTTACAAGCCTAAGCACTTCCTTCCTATTTCATTGGATGGTGTTAAAGAAGGTGATTTTACAATGGTGATGGGTTACCCAGGTACTACAGACCGTTATTTAACTTCTTATGGCGTTCAAATGGCTTTGGATATTAGCAATCCTGCTGTTGTGAAAATTCGCGACAAGAAACTAAAGCTGATGAAGGAAGACATGGATGCAAGCACTGATATTCGTATCAAATATGCTGCAACCTATGCACAAACAGCGAATTACTGGAAGTATTTCATTGGTCAATCGCAGCAGTTGAAAAACAACAATGTGGTTCAAAAGAAAACTGATTTAGAAACCAAATTTAAAGTTTGGGCAGGAGAAAATCCTGAACGCCAAGCTAAATATGGAAGTGCTTTATCGGATATCGAAAAGGCATACAACGAATTGAGAAAAGTAACCTTGAACAGAACTTACTTGAACGAAGCAATTCTTCAAGGTGCTTCAATTGGATCGATTGCTTTCCAAATGAGCCAAATGAAGGAAATGCTTGCAGACTCTTCAAACCCAGCTGAAATGGCAGGTGCGATTGCTGAAATTAGAGCTGAAGTAGCTGCGATGTACAAAGACTACAATCAGCCAACCGATATGAAGTTGATGGAAGCAATGATTGCAATGTATGCAGCAGAAATCCCACTCGACCAACAAGCACCAATCTTCGATACGATTCGCAAAAAGTGGAACAACGATTACAAAGCTTATGTAGCCGACATATACAATCGTTCGGTTTTTGCCTCAGCTGATAAGTTCAACAAGTTTCTCGACAGCCCATCTGCATCGGTTTTAACCAACGATCCTGCAGTGGTTTTCAGCGGAAGTGTGTTGGACAATTACATGGCGAATTTCCGTCCGCAGATTTCAGAAATCCAAAGCAGAATTGAGCGCGGGAATCGTGCATTTGTTGCTGGATTGCGTGAAATGATGCCTGACAAAAAATTCTATCCAAATGCCAATTCTACAATGCGTTTAACTTATGGTCAGATCAAAGAATACGACCCAAGAGATGCGGTTGAATACGAAGAATACACAACATTGAAAGGTGTGATTGAAAAAGAAGACCCTACAAATCCTGAATTTGTGGTACCAGCTAAACTGAAGCAACTTTACAATGCTAAAGATTACGGCATCTACGGTAGCAATGGAGAACTTGTAACCTGCTTCATCTCAACGAACGACATCACAGGAGGAAATTCTGGAAGTATGGTTGTGAACGGAAAAGGTCACTTGATCGGCTGTGCATTCGACGGAAACTGGGAAGCTATGAGTGGAGATATTTTCTTCGAAGACCAAGTTCAAAGAACCATCTCAGCAGATATTCGCTATGTATTGTTCTTGATCGACAAATTGGGCGGTGCAGGGCATATCGTAGACGAAATGAAGCTTCTCCGCAAAGGGAAAGAAGTGAAACGCAATAGCTAATTACTTTCTATAACATTGAAGCGGGCTGCGACTTAATTGTTTCAGCCCGTTTTTTTTATACTATTATCCTGTCGAAACAGTTATACACCAAACTCTACTTATGCGGTTCATTGTTCTGGGAATATTGCTTTTGAGCTATGTTTTTCTGCAGGGCCAAGACAATCCAGGGAAAGTTTCCTTCGGATTGCGATCTACAATTAGCATGTTTAATCATGGTGAAAACACGGTTGGACGAGGCGTTGGTGGACAATTCAGGGTTCAACTGCTCGACCGACTTAACACAGAGTGGTTTGCTGATTATTTACCTGGAACCCTGTCGGCCAATGCGAACCGCCGCGATTATCATATTGGATGGTCGGTGATGTATTATTTGAAAGACCACGACCAATTCAAAAGATCATTCTTACCGTATGTGCTTGCGGGCCATTGCTTCGATTACACAAGGATTAATGTGCGCGATGGTGGCAACTTTAACGTGTCATACCAAGACCCGAACTTCAGGTGGACATCAGCTATTCAGGCTGGATTGGGATCGCATTACAACATATCACAACGGCTCGATTTATCGCTTTCTGCTCAATATATGATGCACTTCGGAAAACACTTGCACTTAGAAGAATCGGGCAACGACATCACCATTTACCGTGAAGACCATGGAGGGATTGAAGGCCATTTGCTGGTGACGCTCAGCATGAACTACAAATTCGGAAGCCGATGAAAAAGTACTTGATTGCCACATGCTTGCTGGGATTAATGATTTCAGCTTCTGCTCAAGACAGAATCAAGAAAGCCAAAGGAATCAGAATGATGGGCACCTTTTCACCTGCTGTACTAACTTCGATAGGTGAACCGGTATATTACCTTACTGGTCATTGGAACTATTACTTCAACGAGCACATATCGTTGGTAGGTGAAGGCAGTTATTTCATGAGCAGTTTAAAAAAGCCAAGTGAAATCACAGCCAATCACAAGTTATTGGGAGGTTTCAATTACCATTTCAAAGCAGAAAGTCGCTTCGATCCGTTTATTGGACTGCAAATGGGCATTGGTTTAGTTAGTGGTCAGAGTTTACAGTTAATCAATGTGAAGCGACTGAATGAAGTTGTGCCTATGATTAGTCCGACCGTTGGAATGAACTATTATGTTGGTTCTATCTTCCACTTCTTTGGTCATGTAAGGTTTAATTCAGGCACTTCACTCGAAGCATTTTCGGAAAAGCGCAACATAGACGAATGGCAGTTGCTGGTTGGTTTGGGTTTGAATTTTGGGGTAAAAAAGCTCTGATTTTAGGCATAAAAAAAGCCGCTTCGAAAAGATCGAAGCGGCTTTTTAAAATTTTAGATTGAATTACTTCGCGATGCTCAAACGGCTAGTTGAAGATTTTCCACCTACGTTCATTTTAACGAAGTAGATACCAGCAACAGCAGTTTCCATGTTCAAAGTTTGCTTGTAAGAACCTGGAAGCATTTCGCCAAGGTTGTTAACATCAACACGCTGACCAAGTGCATTGTAAACTTCGATGCTTACTTCAGATGGAGTAGCAACATTGAATTCTACATTAGCAACATCAGCAGTTGGGTTAGGGAAAACTGAGAAGTTAACAGTTGATCCAACAAGTTCGAAACCTGCAGGAGAACCATCGCACTGAAGGCAACGATCCCAGCAAAACTGAAGTGTAATGTCAGCATCAGGAACTACCAAAGTACGGTTTACGTTACCAGCACCATCATCAGTACCACATCCGTCAGCACCAATAGTATTAGCTGCATCAGTTCCTTCGTTAGTACCCCAATCGTTGTTAACGAATTTGTAAAGTTGGGTTAAACCGATCGATGCTGTTGGGTAAGCGATAGTAATAGCCCAAACGTTTGTTGAACCTTCCTGCGTCATTGCATTAGCAGCATCAGATGGCGTCCAATCTGGATTAGTTGCTCCATTTGTAGTAAAATTTCCTCCAATACGAATACCGTTAGCTCCCAAAGTGTTTCCAGCAGCTAGGTAATCTGTGATGTCTACCTTGTAAGTAACATTCACTTGAGCAAAAGAAGCTGAAGCCATCAAAAGGGCAGCAGCCATTGTGTAGAGTTTTCTCATAGTTTAGTTGTTTTATTTGTGGTTATTGAATTCAAAGTTACACAGCACAAATAGAAATTAAAAGGATGTGAAAGTGTATAATTAACAATTTCATATCGAAAAGTTCTCTTTGAGCTATTTTTTAAGTTGAAACATCCTGAAACACCTCGAAAAAAGGCGCTTCAGGATGAATTTTTAGTATCCAGGATTTTGTTTCAAATTCGGATTAGCAGTTAGCTCAGTAGCTGGTAGCGGATACAAATTCAAGTGTTCTGAAGTTGAACTTCCACTAACATTGTTGCCTTTCCAAGTCCAAGTGTAGCTTCCACCTGTGAATTTACCGAAACGAATCAAATCGGTTCTGCGGTGTGCTTCCCAATAAAGTTCACGAGAACGTTCCGACAAAATATCATCCAGCGTGAGTGTAGCTACATTTTGATTAGAATTACCATAAGCACGTTCACGCAAAGCGTTGAAATAATTCACTGCTTGACCAAGCGATCCGCCACCTCCGCGGAGATGCGCTTCTGCATAAATCAAATAAACATCCGCCAAGCGGAACATTGGAAAATCGGTATCCGCAAAACTTGAGTTGCTTCCAAATACATTTGAAGAAGTGAGATTTCTGAATTTCTTCACTACATACCCTTCGTTCAATGTGAGCGAAGACCCTGGAAGTACAGAAATATCTGGAGTTCTGCCACCAACAACAAATTGGAAACGTGAATCGGCAGTTGAGTCAGGGAACTGATTAATCAACTCCTTACAAGCCAATAATCCTTGCCAAGAAGCCGTACTTCCAGTTGTATCTCTCAAGCTAAATGCTGGATAGGCTGAACCGTAAGTCTTGATTAGCCCAACATTCACCCCTGATGTGAAAGTATCCGTTGGGAAACCTGATGCATTGATCAAGAAGGTTGTTGCACCGTACGACAAAGTTCTGGTTCCATCGCTGGTTACTGGGAAGATGATTTCAGGCGAGTTTTGATTGTCGGCGCGGAAAACATCTGTGTAACGAGTTGAAAGACTAAATGCTCCAGAATTGATCACCTTTTCGCTGTATGTAATTGCATCTGCGTAGCGATTGGTTCCCACATAAACATTGGCATTGAGGTAAAGTTTTGCAAGGAGTGTTTGTGCAGCTTCTTTGCTTGCTCTTCCATATTCCTGAGAACTTGCAGCAGCCAATGTAGATTCTACATCAAGAAGTTCGCTTTCAATATAATCGAACAAAAACTGACGATTGGCTTGAGTTGGAAATTCAGTTCCTGGAAATTTATTCTCGTCGGTGATGTCTGGAATATTTCCGAAAATATCCATTGCGTGGAACAAGCTCAAAGATTTGAGGAATCGAGCTTCTGCACGGTAGGTGCGGATTCTATTCTTGTCTTCATCGCTAAATCCACGGTCATCTAAAAGTTCATCAGAAGATTGCTTGATGAACTCGTTGCAAGATGTGATCTGGTAAAGGAAACGGAGATAACCTCCACGAACCCACTGATTTCCATCAGACCAAGTCCACTTTCCAAGATCAGGAATACCTGTGTCGTTCCAACGGCATTTGGCTTCGTCGGTTGGAAGTTCTTGAAGTTTCCACAACATGCGCAAGTATTGTGAAAAGCCCTCATCAACGATTGCTGTTGAAATATCGGCATTTCCAGCAGGCCCATTCTGCCCTGTTACAGCCAAGCCTGCATAAAGCTTCGCCAAAACATGGATGTAATTGCTCGGATCTTTGTAGATCGTGATTGACGTTTGCTCATAAAAAGGCTCCCTGTCGAGGTCCTTCAAACAAGAAGAAAGCAGGAATACAAACGTGATTGATAAAAGGAATATTGAACGTTTCATGTTTCTTCGATTAGAGTTGGATGTTAGCACCTAAAGAGAAAATTCTTGGACGCGGGTAGATGTTGTTGTCGATTCCATTGAAAATCTCAGGATCGATACCGCTGTATTTGGTGAATACAAATGCATTTTGAACAGTCATAAATACACGAAGGTTCGAAATGCGTTTCCCTATTCCACCGAAATTATACCCCAAATTGATGTTATCAATTCTGAAGAACGTTGCTTTTTCAAGGTAGTAATCTGACTGAAGTTGACGGCTCTTGAAACCAGAGTTCAAGACATCGGTTGACCCATTGTTGATGTTGTTTTGAGCTGTAACGATGTTGTCTTGAACACCAGTATTTGAGTGGAAGTTGTTGTACACGTAGTTTCCAAAGCTTCCGCGAGCCGCAATGCCCAAAGTAAACTTCTTGTAGGTGATTGAAGTATTTACACCCAATAGCATTTGCGGCTGTGAACTTTCAGCACGGTAACGGTCTTGGTCGTTGATTATACCATCGTTGTTGCGGTCAACATAAGCATCCAACAAGGTGTACTGATTTCCATCAGGCCCAGTTTGGTTGGCTTCGATAGGTTTTCCTGCAGCATCATATTTCTGTTCGTAAACGAAGAAGGTGTTGATCGGGAATCCAACTGAATTCACTTGAATAAAACTTCCAACGTTACCAGCAATTCCGCCAGTTTCAGTACCTAAATCGTTTGGATTCGGGAAGCGATCCAAGGCAATGATTTTGTTTCTGTTTGCTGTGATGTTGAAGCCAAATTGCCATTCAAAATCTTTTTTCACGATTGGAACAGTGTTCAAGATGAACTCAATCCCTTTGTTTTCGATTTCTCCAACGTTGGTTAAAACGCGGGTTCCGAAGTTAATCCCTGCGGGGATATTGATCTCTGCAATCAAATCGGAGGTTTTCTTCAAGTAAGCATCGATGCTTCCGCTGATGCGGCCATTGAAGAATCCAAAATCGAAACCTCCATTGTATGTAGTTGTCGATTCCCAGCGGAAAGCAGGATCGTACACATTCGGACGAAGCGTGTAGTAGAAGTTGTTTCCGAACTGGTATTGCGCAGTGTTTTCACCTTGCACGTAAAGTGGAAGGTAGTTGAAGTTGTTTCCAACATCTTGTTGCCCAGTAACACCGTATCCTAAACGGAGTTTGAAATCTGAAAGGTTTTTGAATTTCTTGAACAACTTCTCATCCGAAATTCTCCAAGCGAAAGCTGCTGAAGGGAAAAGTCCCCAACGAACATTCTTTGCGAAACGGGAAGAACCATCATTACGCAAGGTGAATGTAAACAAGTACTTCTGGTTGAAGGTATAGTTCAAACGACCGTAAGTTGAAATCAAGGTGTTTTGCGCCTTGCTGAAAGGGAAAACTGGCGCTTGCGTTCCAACGATGGTGTCGCCTTGTCCGTCGAGCTGACGAATATTTGGCGATTCGAAGTACCAATCTTGGTATGAATAACCAGCAATTACATCCACAGTACTCTTGATTTTCTTGAATTCTTTCTTGTAGTTCAAGTAAAACTCGAGCAGTTTGTTTTGGCGTTTTTGCTCATATTCGCTGAAACGGCCTTTGTTTTCGATGGTATAAACTGCAGCAGCAGAATCGGCAATTGTATTTGTACCAGATCCGTTGCTGATGTCATACCCAACGTTTACGTTAGCACGCAAATCAGGCAAGAAATGGAATTTGTAATCTGCTTGTAGGTTACCAATGTGACGAATAACTGTAGAAATGTCTTCTTGCTGTTCGATCAAACCAACTGGATTTCTCACAGAAAGAATGTTTGGAATTGGACCAGCTTCCCATTCGAAGAATCCACCATAACGTGTGCTCTCGGTTCTAACTTGCTGGGTTGGATCGAAAGCAACGGCTGCACCGATGGCTCCTTGATTTGCGAAAAAGCTATTGCTTAAGGTTGATTTTTGGTTGATCTCAAGCTTCAAGTGATCTTTAAAGAACTTTGGTGAAAGATTCAAATTCACCGTATTTCTCTGCATGTTGTCTTTGATAAGGATACCGTTTTGATTGAGGTAACCTAGCGACAAACGGTAAGGAAGTTTTTTAATTCCTCCAGTAAAAGAAAGCCCATTGTCGGAAGAAACTGCTTCTCTGTAAATTTCCTTTTGCCAGTTGGTATTCGAAGTTCCTAGGAAGCCAGCTAGTGCAGGATCAACAGAATTGATGTATTCGCGAAGTTCATCGGCAGTGAAAACATCAGCATACTTGGCAATAGTTGCCACAGAATTAACTGTGTTGAATTCAATCTTGAACTTGTCGCCTTCTTTACCTTTTTTGGTTGTAACGATGATAACACCGTTCGATGCACGTGAACCGTAGATTGCAGTTGCTGATGCATCTTTCAACACTGTGATATTTTCGATATCGTTCGGATTGATCAAGCTCAATGGATTTGGTGAACCTGCAATAGCATCGTTCGCTACAGGAACGCCATCAATCACGATAAGCGGATCGTTTGAAGCGTTCAATGATGAACCACCACGGATACGAATCGTGCTTCCAGATCCTGGTGAACCTCCATTTTGGGTTACTTGAACACCAGCCGCTTTACCCATGATGAGCTGTTCGGGTGTGGTTACAGAACCTTTGTTGAAGTCTTTCGAATTGATTGAAGTAACCGCACCGGTAAGGTCTTTTTTCTCTGTTGACCCATAACCAACCACGACCAATTCAGTAAGATCGTTTATTGAAGGCTTCATTTTGAAGTTGGCTTCAACATTTTGCCCTTTCACAGCGTTCACGACCATCTCTTGACGCTCATAGCCGAGCAATGAAACTTCCAATGTGGTTGCCCCTTCGGTAGTAACTTTGATCGAATATTTCCCTTCTAAATTTGTTGTTGAACCAATGGAAGTGCCCTTGATTCGAACTGCGACACCAACAATGGCTTCGTTTTTCTCGTCGAGGACAGTCCCTGAAATTGTCTGTGCTTTAATCGCCACTGGAAAAAGCAGCAAAATGACCAAAGCGGCACGTAGCAATTGACTCATAGGCCTGTTTTAGTGATGGTTATTGTTTGACTATTTTGGTTGAAAAGACTTTACCCGACTGCTGAATTCTACAGAAATAGAGACCATTCGGAAGTTCAGAATTAGCCATTTGAACGATTTCGTCGCCATTTGTTTGTTTACTCCATACAGATCGGCCTGCAATATCGAAAATTTCTACGTCGGCTTTCTTCGCGCCCAAAGGAAGAATGATGGTTAGTTGATCGTTGAAAGGATTTGGGAAGACGAAAATCTGTGCTTCATCTTCAAGGTTATTGATGCTGTTAGGTACTCCACCATAGGTGTTTGTTGGTGGCGTTACACGTTGGTTGAGATATACATGGTATTCGCCAGCAGCAAGATTTAAAGAGGTGTTGGTGTTTGAAATGTTGATGCTGTCGCCTTCGAGGTAATCATACCATTTTCCTGTTTGGGTGAAATTTACATTTATGCTTCCGCCAACAACATCAAAGTTTCCAACAATGATGGCATCCAAACCATTGCTATCGAAGCGAAGCCATTTCATGTAAGGCCCGAGTTCCATCCCTACATTAAGATCGCGGAAAACAGGATAAGTCGTTTTCAAGTAATTCAATTTTCGGTAAGTGTCGAAAACGCCTCTTCGGTTGATGTTATCATAATATTGCCAAACTACAGGCTTCGCAGATGTTCTGCAATCTTCAGAGATGCTCCCGTTTGAACATCTATTGATGGAGAAGTCGTAGCCGAGCTCGCCAAATTGCCAAATCATTTTTGGACCTGGAAGGGGAATGAAAAAGCAGGCTGCCAAAGACATTCTATCGAGCGCTGTATTGAGGGTTCGAGTAGAGTAACCATCCACTTGATTGCCAAAGTTGACATTCTTGTACATCAACCGTTCTTCATCGTGGCTTTCCATGTATTGCATTAGGCCATAGTTGCTCCAGCCACGCGCTTGAGGTGTGTTGCTGTAAAGGTTTTGGTTGTTTCCGTTTAAGAAACCCATGGTTGCTTCATTATAAACTGAAGTTCCTTTTGCCCACATCATGATTCCACCGTTGGCGTAGGCTAACTCTTCATTCCATGCACCGAAGTGCTCGAGAATCATATATGGATCGTCGGCAATTGAACGGTAGTGGTTCACATAATCGTAAATGATATCAATACGGCTCTGATCGAAATTTCCCCAAAGGCCAACATTGCTGCCCGAATTGGTTTGTGTGAAGCCTTTGCTCAAGTCGAAACGAAACCCGTCGAACTTATAATCTTGAAGCCAGTGTTGCCCCACTTTCTTGATGAAGTACCTGGTTGCTTGACTTTCATGGTTAAAATCGTAGCCAACATTGAATGGGTGTCGAGCCACCGAATTGAACCAAGGATTCTCGGCTGAAGTTTCTCCGAACTCACCAGCTTCTGGGTTAAAGTACATTTGAACCATCGGATTCTGTCCGAAAGAGTGGTTAAATACCACATCCAGAATCACTGCCATACCTCTTCGGTGACAAGAATCAATCAGTTCCTTCAGCTTGTTTTTTGTGCCATAAGCCTTATCCAATGCCATGAAAAATGATGGATTGTAGCCCCAGCTGTCGTTGCCTTCGAATTCGGCCAAAGGCATAAACTGAATGGCATTTACACCCAGTGCATCGAGATAAGGCAGGCGATCTAGAACCTCTTGGAATGAGCGTTCGGTACTAAAATCACGAACCAACAATTCGTAAACAACTAGATCTTCTTTCTCGGGCTTGGTGTAGGAATAACTATTGTCCCATTGATAATCTTCTTCGGTGGTATTGAGAATTCCGACAATACCTTCTGCCTTTCCGGTTGGATAAGGAATTAGATCAGGGAAAGTTTGATTGGAAATATATTGATCATTCCAAGGGTCTAAGATTTTTTGAACGTATGGATCTGTAACTCGCTGACCTTCCCAACCAATATTGTATTGGAATCGATATTCATTCCCAGGCGTTAAGCCTGATATTTCGATCCAATAATGTTGCCCGTCGGGTGTGCGCTTCATGCTGTAGGCAGGATCGAAATTCCAATCGTTGAAATCGCCCAAAACATAGATAAATTCTTTGCCTGGTGCACGGAGTTGGAGATAAGCAGTAGTATCGTTTGGATAAATTATCCCCTCAAAACCATAAGCTGGAATGGCACTAACTGTTACGGCAGAATGGCGAGTGAGTAGAACTGTGTCGCGGATAATTTGAGCACCATTGTTTGCTATGAACTCAAGTGTATGAATGCCATCGCTGAGGTCGTTTGTATTGAGTGAATAATTGAGTATCGTTGTTCCTGCATCGCTCAAAACAGAAACGCCATCCAAGGTAAATTCCATGATGGCGTTTGCAGATGTTTGTCCAACGAAATTCACTGTTTCCCCGGCAGGTAGCAATAAACTTGATTGATCATGTGAGGTGATTGCAGCAGAGAAAGATGTTGTAGGAAGGTCGATAAAAATGTCGGAGCCCGCAGATGTTTTTCCGGTGAGCGTACCTGTTGAATTTCGGAAAACCAAGCACAACTTACTAATTACAGCTGCCGCCGGAACTGCAGCATTGTTGTTTGAATTTTCGCTGAACCACTCACGAATGGTTGGTTGAATATCGAGCGTGTAAATATTGGAAGTGCCCACTCTTGTCATAGCAACACGTGCATCAACAGTGCCCCAATTTCCAACAACATATTGCCAATTGCTGTTGTTTATGGTAAGCCCCATATGAGCATAAACAATCTGTCCAACTGGTAGATTCGCAAGACCTGCATTACCTTGACTAGCATCAAAGGTCAATGTTACCGGGGAATTACCAGAAGGGAAAGGAGGGTTAAGAGTAACTACCGACTGACTAAATGCTGCAGCAGGAAAAGTGACGAAAAAGGCTAATAAAATTCTGTGGATAAATAGTTTCATAGGTCGCACGGATCAACGTTTCAAGACTCGAAGGTAAAAACTAAAGTGTTATTTCTACACTATACACATTTGTGCAAAAGCAACATCAATCTGTATTGCACTCATTATCTGTAAGATAAAATTCACAAAAGACTTAATTTTGTTAATATCTCAACGCTGATTGTTTCCAATTTACACTATTGGGTTAGGGGGTTGGTTCATTAACAAATGAATGGTGAAAATTAATTGAATGTTAAGGGCATTGCAAGAATTGAAAGGTTGAATTTCGCTATAAATCAATCTAAAACAAATTCTCATGAAACAACGTTTACTCGTTATTTTTTCGATTATTGCCATAAGCTTTACAGCTCAGGCTCAGTACAATGTAACCTTCAGGGTAGATATGACCGGCGTTTCTCCAAGTGCAAATGGCATTTCAGTAGCAGGTAATTTTCAAAGTGCGATCGGCCAAGTGGATTTCAATCCGGGCGATAATGTATTGGTGCAAGAAGGTGCAACCAATATTTATTCGACAACGGTGAATTTGCCAGAAGGAATTTATGAATATAAGTTCTACAACGGCAACACTTTAGACAATGCTGAGAATGTTCCAACTGCCAATACTTATCCTGGAACAACAAATCGTTACACACCTGTATTTAGCGACACTACACTTGAAGCATTTCTATTTTCAGGCTCAGCGCCAGCAGGAAAAGAACTACTAGAATTTAGTGTTAATCTTCAGTTTTTCACTCCGAACGACAACGGCGTGTTTGTGGCTGGTGATTTCCAAACTGCAGCAGGATTTGCTTCAAATTGGACTCCCGGAATTACCCGTATGATCGACTTCATGCCGTTTGATGTTGAGCAGATTTATACTATCCAAACTTGGGTTCCTGCAGGTACTTATCTTTTTAAGTATACCAATGGACCAACTTGGGGAAATGTAGAAACAGTGCCATCAGCCTGTGGTGTGGGTGTTGATTTTAATCGTCAAGTTACAGTAACACAAGGCGTTCCTCAAGAAGTTGTTTTGTGTTACAGCACTTGTGATGCTGCATGTGTATCTGTTTCGACAGGCGAAACTGTAGAAACCGGTTTTGTTTTAATGCCTAATCCAGCGAATGAATCTGCAGTTTTACGTTTCAATCAGCCAAATGCCAAGTTCAATGTTGTGATGACAGATATGACTGGTCGTCGCATCATGGCAGCCAACAATCAAGTTCAACAAATGATCATTGAGCGTAACGAACTTCCAACGGGAATGTATATCCTTCAAATTGAGAACGAAGGCAACGTTTCTACAAGCAAATTGATCTTCAACTAAGATTACTTAGTTCTCTCAAAAAAGGCTCCGGTGTTCAATCATCGGAGCCTTTTATATTTAGTGCATCATAGGATACAAAAGCAGATAGGTTCCTGCTCCTGCAAAATAACCTAACAAGGCTATTATACTCATCTTTTTTAAATACCAAATAAAATCGATCTTTTCAATGCCCATCACTGCTACTCCTGCAGCAGAACCAATAATCAAAACACTTCCTCCCGTTCCCGCGCAGTATGCAATAAATTCCCACAATTTAGAATCTGCTGGGAAAGCACTCAAATCGTACATGCCCATTGTTGCAGCAACTAAAGGCACGTTGTCTACGATGGCTGATAGCAATCCAATCAATACCACAATTAAATCTTGATTTCCTAAAGTTTGATCTAACCAGGCCGACAACTCTTCTAAAACATGCAAAGACTCAAGTCCTGCAACACCCAGAAGAATCCCAAGGAAAAACAAAATACTCGACATATCAATCTTCATCAGGGCATGCGAGGCACTATATTTTGCACGATCGTCAGCATCTTTTTTTCGGTGAATAATATCCGCAGCTAGCCAAATCACACCAAGCATAAGTAAAATCCCAATGTAAGGAGGAAGATGAGTAATCTGTTTGAAAACAGGTACAAAAAGAAGCCCGCCAATGCCTAAACAAAAAATCACCAGATTCTCTTTAGAAATAGACTTTTTATCCATGGGTTTAAGTTCTCCCGAAAGCATTTTTCTCTCGAAAAAAGTAACATAAACCAATGGAACTGCTAAACAAACAACGCTAGGAATGATTAAGGAAGTAACAATATTTAATGTTGTTACCTGTCCACCAATCCAAAGCATCGTGGTAGTGACATCTCCAATTGGCGACCAAGCACCACCTGCATTTGCAGCAATCACAATCATTCCTGCATAAAACAACCGTTGCTCTTTTTCTTCAACAATCTTTCTCACCAACGAAACCATCACAATGGCAGTTGTCAGGTTATCTAGCACTGCTGATAAGAAAAAGGTGAGGATTGAAATTATCCACAAAAGCCTGATTTTACTGCGGGTTTTGATTCGATTGGTGATCAGATTAAATCCATCATGTGCATCAACTACCTCAACGATCGTCATGGCTCCCATCAAAAAGAAGAGTATGCCCGATATCCCTTCGATGTGATGGCCAAGCTCTGATTCAACAGCTGCTCCTGGCCAAAAAACCTTGTAAAGTGTCCAAATCAGGATGCCCATCACCAATGCGGCTCCTGACTTATTAATTTTTAATGGATGCTCTAATGCAATGGCCAAATAGCCGACAACGAATATCAGTATGATAAGGTTCAACATAAGGGTTGGGTATTTTAATTTGCGAAAGGCTCAAACACCGAATTCACTTCAAATGAATTGGTAATCAGACCTTTGATTTTCTCTTCGCCATGAATTGAAAAGCCACTGTCAGGCACATAACGCCAATGGGTAGTGGTTTCGGTGAATATTGAAACGTCTTTCTTTTTCGCCTCAAGCCACAGAATTTTACTAGCGCTATCGCGGGAAAAAGTGTAATTCACAATGTTAATGTGTTCACCAATTCGATCTAAAGAAGTAATTTCTTCCTTAGAGTTTTTGGTAATAGTAGGCTTGAGCTTCCCAGAATATACCGATTTATTCAAATCAATTTGCTTGAAGATCTCTAGCTCTGATTTCCAATCTACAAATTTAGCCCGAGCCTGACCAGTATTTTCGCCAGCTTTGAGTTGCTTGATCGCTCCAGTTTTAGCTGAGGATAAACGCAAAATCTCAGATTCAAAAAATGCTGGATTATCGAAATAAGTGGACGGTAAATCCTGCACTTTTTCCTGCTGGCAGCTACTAAGAGCAACCAGCAAGAAAAAGCAGCTGTATAGGATTTTATTTTTCAATTAGAAGTTGAATTGAATACCCTGAGCAAGTGGCAGTTGTGATCCGTAGTTAATGGTATTGGTTTGGCGACGCATGTAAGCCTTCCAAGCATCAGATCCTGATTCGCGCCCTCCACCTGTTTCTTTTTCACCACCAAATGCACCGCCGATTTCAGCACCAGAGGTTCCAATGTTTACATTGGCAATTCCACAATCTGAACCTGCTGTAGAAAGGAACAATTCCATTTCACGCATATTGGTTGTAAAGATTGAAGAAGAAAGCCCTTGAGGAACACCATTTTGCAATGCAATGGCTTCTTCAATTGTGCTGTACTTGATCAAATATAAAATTGGTGCGAATGTTTCTTCTTGAACAATGTGGAAATGGTTTTCTGCTTCGATGATACATGGTTTTACATAGCAGCCACTTTCGTAACCTTCGCCAGTAAGCAAGCCACCTTCAACAAGAACTTTTCCGCCTTCCTCTTTTGCTAAACGAATGGCATTGTTGTAATCTTCCACTGCTTTTGTATCGATCAATGGACCAACGTGGTTCGCTTGGTCGAGTGGATTTCCAATTTGTAATTGGGCGTAGGCATTTTTCAATACATCACACACTTTCGTGTAGATGCTTTCATGAATGATTAAACGGCGAGTTGATGTACAACGTTGTCCAGCAGTTCCAACAGCACCGAAAACAGATCCTACAAGAACCATTTTCAAATCTGCATCTGGAGTCACAATGATGGCATTGTTTCCACCCAATTCGAGGATTGTTTTGCCAAATCTTTCTGCAACTGTTTTCGATACGTGGCGACCGATACGAGTTGATCCTGTAAAGGAAACCAATGGAACACGCTTGTCGTTGTTTAACAAATCGCCTGAAGCATTTCCAATTACAAGATTTGAAACCCCTTCAGGAACGTTGTTGTTTTTCAATACATCGCGGATGATGTTTTGACAAGCAATTGCGCAAAGTGGCGTTTTTGAGGATGGTTTCCATACGCAAACATCTCCGCAAACCCAAGCGATCATTGAGTTCCAAGACCATACTGCCACTGGGAAATTAAATGCAGAAATAATTCCTACAATTCCTAGTGGATGCCATTGCTCATACATACGATGATTCGGGCGCTCACTGTGCATGGTTAAACCATACAACTGACGAGAAAGACCAACTGCAAAATCACAGATGTCGATCATTTCTTGAACTTCACCCAATCCTTCTTGGAGGCTTTTTCCCATTTCGTATGAAACAAGTTTACCCAATGCGTCTTTCTTCTCACGAAGTGCATCGCCCATCTGACGCACAATTTCGCCGCGCTTTGGAGCTGGCATCAAACGCCAAACTTTAAATGCTTCTTCAGCCTGCTTCACGACCATTTCATAGTCGAATTCTCCTGCACATTTTACTTTGGCAATCAATTTCCCATCAACAGGAGAATATGATTCGATCCATTTTCCTGAACCTTCATACCATTGTGCACCTGTTGATACACCTGTGTTTTCTGGTTCAATGCCAAGTTGCTTAAGCACTGGGCTAATATCTGTTGCTGAAAGCGTTGCTGTTGTCATATTAAATGCGATTTTGAGCGGCGCAAAGGTAGTGAATTTAGGCGCTTGATAGGCATAAAAAAGCCATCCGCATTAGATAAATGCAGCAACTTGAATACAAATCGGATGTTCTGATTTTGAAGTTAGGCTTTCTTTAAGAAGCAAGCTTTGAGGACCATCTGCTGTTTCTCTACTTTTCCTTCGATTTCTTCAGGATCGTCGGTAAGCTTAATGTTTTTGACAGTGGTTCCTCTTTTAATAATTCCAGAACTACCGCGCACTTTAAGGTCTTTAATTACTGTTACAGTGTCGCCCTCTTTCAGCAGAGTGCCATTACTGTCGCGAACTTCGATTTCCATTGTGTAACGTTAACTCTGCAAAGTTAGAATTCTCCCACAAGCACAAATTTTTCAAGTCTTGTTTAGAATGATTCAATTTGAAATTGCCTCATAAATAATGTGGAGTTAAATCATAGATGCACAACGAATTGCCAATTTCATCTCTCTAGTGATAAGTTACCCTATTGGTTTTATCTAAAGCATCTATTTGATGATATTGCCCTAAAGCTTAGTTGTCAAAATTGACTTCACGAAGAAGTAAAGATTAATTTTTAAAAATTCGACCGTGTATCATGGGATTCGACTTTGATTTACAAGTGTAGAAGTAAAATCCAGTTGCAAATTCATCCATCCTAATTGTAGAAGTATTGTTTACAGTGAGATGTTTGATTAATTTATTTGAGAGATCATAAAAGCAAACTTCCATAGGCTCTTGATCAAATGCTGTGATCGTTAATTCAGATTGAATCGGATTAGGAAACAATTTAACCTGTTTGTTTGCTATAGCAGCATTTCCTGATGTTCCGCACTCAGTAAGCGAAACATCATCTACATAAACATAACAATTATTGAACGGAGCGATTTAAGGCTTCGACTTTTCTTCGGGTTTCTCCATAAACTTCAGAAAAGTAAGTATGCGTGTAAGCTCGTCTTCGGTTATGGGACGGTCTCTAAAAACCGGAATATGTTCGGTACTTGTCCTCAATGAATAATTCTGGATTTGAGCATCGGTAAACGGAGTTATGGTGTTGCGTGCATCGTTTGGCCCGTGGCAGCCGGCACAGGCTCCGAGGTATAAGGTAAAGCCTTGTTTATAATAACGTTTCAGCTCCTTTTGCGACTTTCTGTCTAAAAAGCCTTTCGGATAGTCCATTCGAGGCATTTTCTGAGCAAAGGCAACAGCATTAACGCCTAAAAACACACTAAACAAAATGCTATTGACAAGTATTCGACAAAACATAGCAATTCAAAGATTAAAAAAATCGGAACAGATTAACAATAAATCTGTCCCGATTTGGAAGAGGGTTAGGGTTCGGTTTTAGCGCGAAACAATGATGGGTTTCGAGAGTGTGGCTCCATTGGCCTGCAACATCACAGAGTAAAGTCCCGGAGGCAATGCGGTGATGTCAATACGGGTTGTTTGTGCCGCATCAAAAGAAACATATTGTTCAATAACACACTTGTTGAGCGCATCGAAAACCAATACATATCCTTCTTTTAAATCAGCGCAGCCGGGCATTGCCAGCGTAATGTAATCTGAGCTGGGATTAGGGAATATTTTTAATTCGCTGCGTCCTTTCACAAATACTTCTTGTGTGGCAATTGCAGCGCCATTTGAATCAACAAGACGGTAGTAATTCCAGCCCGATCTGGGCTGTTCGTCGGTGAAGGATGCATCTGCGGAAAGATTATCAGAAATCTGCACATATTGTCCGTCTTTACCGGCACGCTCCAATGTTAATTTATCGGAAACGCTCTCGGCTTTCCAGGTTAAACTAACCATCTTGCCTTCATCTAAACTGCGCAAGGTAAAACGATTCGCTAGTGGCATAAATGAACCGCCTGCCGGGGAGCATAAATTACGCGAAAAGCTGTAGGTAACAATTTGAGTTTCAGTGGTAGAATTTCCTGTGGTGCGGTACCCTCTAAAGGTAAAACTAATGGATGAGCCCCCATTGTCGGTTACCTCTACAATGCCGTATTGGCCATTCGAAGAACTGGGATTAGTAAATGCTCCCTGGCTGTAGGTTCCGCCTTTATTTGAGCCTGACTGGTTAAGGCCTGCTGCTGCAAATACTGGGTAGTCGTTCGGATTGTTGCTTCCTGTAGAGAAATCATGATTTACACCGTTGTCGATGGCAATCATGTGAGCGTCGCCACTAAAAATCATCATATTTAGAATGTTATTGTCTCTGAAAAAATTCGACAATTCAGTGCGTTCAGCCGTAAAGCCTCCCCAGTTATCAGATTGTGTACCTCCCCAAGATGTGCCGGTAATCCAGGCAATCATCTGGCAATTATCGCGTGCCGCAAGGCATTCTTGTTTAAACCAGTTTTTCTGTGTGGTGCCAAACATGGTTCCGCTGGCACGCAAACTTCTTAAATCGGCCAAAATGAAACGAATACGCCCCACCACGAACGACTGATAAATGGGCACATTGCCTGAGCCAGCAACCAGTGGATAGTGTGGAATATATTCCTGGTATGCCTGACGGGCATTTGCAGTTCCTGTAAGACTGCTACCAGAGTTGTTATTGCCGCAATAGTCATGATCGTCCCACGTGTATGCAAGTGCTGTTCTTTTAAGCAAACCAGAGGTTGGACCCGCCGAAAGGATGGTTTCGTATGGATTACGGTGTGTGCTTATGTTGCTTGAATTGGGATCTGCATAATGAAAATCTCCAGTTTCAAGGAAAAACAACGGATTCTTATTTTGAATTGCGGTGAATACCTGATGGCTGGCAGAACCTGAACAAGAACCATGTGCGAATGTAAACGAGAACGCTCCGGCAACAGGAGTTTTAAATTGTCCGATGTCATCTGCAGAATTATCTACCACACCGTTTGATTCGATGGCATAGAAGTACGATGTATTGGGCTGAAGGCCTGTAACATTAAACTTGGTCATGAAATTACTGGCCGATGACGAACTTACAAAAGGCGAGTAAATAGGGTTGCTTAGGTTCAATGAGGTGCTTACCACAGCCCTGCAGGTAGTGGATGCGGTGGTCATCTTTGCCGATATGGTGATGGAAGTAGGCTGAAGCGCACCACTTAAAAGGTAAATAACTTCATTCACAGTGGTATTGGCAATTGTGCTAAAGTTTGCAAGTGCTGAGTATACGCTTGTTGTTCCGCCGCAAACCGCCTGAACCTGATAGTTGTATGCAGTGCTGGGAGCAAGACCGCTTAGGGTATAATTGTTGGTTGTAAGGTTGGAAACCGTAGTGAATGTGGTTGCGGCAGATGTTTTCCATTGCAGATTGTAAGCAGTAGCACCCGAAACTGCTGTCCAGCTTAAAACTGCCGATGAGGAGGTGATGCTACCCGCACTCAGGCCCGATGGTACGCCGCAAACTCCGGGAACGGGAGTTATAAATGCTGAAAGTGAAGAAAATGCGCTATTCGTGCTTCCACAAACCGCCTGCACCTTAAATTCATAGCTTGTTCCTTGTGTAAGGTCGCTAATGCCGGTAGATGTTCCGGTTAAACCGTTTATAGTATTAAAGGTAGTGCTCCCGACTGCTCTCCACTGTACATTGTATGCATTGGCGCCAACTAACGATTGCCAATTCAATGTTGCCGAGGTTGAGGTTAATCCGCTTACCGATAAACCTGCAGGAACTCCACAAACTCCGGGATTAACTACCGAAATGCTGATGTTGTCGAGACCAATACGCTGGTCGGGCGATGCGCTAGTTGAGTTGTCATCAACCCAACGAAGTCTAAGTTCTGAACCGTTAGCAATTGCAGAAGCCAAGGTAATTTGCTGAGAGAAAGTGCTGGTTCCGTTCGTATTTGGAACTGTGGTAGCGTTGGGATTTAGGGCAGTTAATGCAGTCCAAGTGCTGCCCCCGTTTACGCTCGCAAATAAAACATATCCCGGTAATGATTCACTTGATGAACTTGTAGCAAAGCGACGAATATCGTAAGCAATCTGTACGGTATTAAATGAGGCGCCTGTATTGTTAAGTAACCTAAGCTGCAATATGTTGCCTGCACCGCTGGTGGGTGAAGTGCCCAAGGCTCGGTTACTTGTTGTTGACCCAGAGTAATTGTAAGCTCTTGTATTGCTGGTTCCTGAAAAAGAATTGCTCGCTACAATTAAACTGTTGTTGGTTGTGCCCGCCGAAGCTGCTGATATACTTCCGCTGGCAGGGATGGATGTTCCCCAAGTGGAATTGCTGCCACCCAACCTCCCAATATGACTCCAACCCGTGGGTATGGTCGAAGTGGTTCCCATACCGTCAAAATTCTGCTGGTAAGTACCCGTAAAACTAACTTGCGCTTGAACAGTTAAAATGCTTGCAAAGAATGCAAAGGATAAAACTAACCATGAATTGATGTAGGAGAACTTTCTCATTTTTGGGGGATTTAAAGGGTGCAAAGCATCGAATGTGTGACTATAAAACTATTCTCCGTGTTTTGCCTGAGTGCATCAGATCAATTAATTGATTTTTAAATAATTATTAATAGGGGGTGGAACCTGAAGCTCTACCGAAACCTTTGAAGAAACAATAAGTACAGGGTTAATTTGTCATTTTATGTGGCTTAAAAAATTAATATTCAATGGGGGCAAAATTCACAGTGGCTTAAAAAATGAAATGCGCAGGCTTGCATAACTTTCGCACTAACGAAATACGTGTTGCCGAAATAAATTATGAGAAAGCGATTAAGTGCAGCGATAACGTTAATTACTTTCTCAGCGCTTTTCATAGCATTACTGAGCAGTTCGCCGCATCCTTTACCCGAAAATCTATCGATGCATTATTCGGGTTCGCTCACCACCTTAAGCACACGTTGGCAAACCCTAATACATTCTGTTGAATCGCTTGAAAAACTCGATACAGGCAATATTCAGGAAATTAGAGATAGCATTCACCAGTTGAGGTTAAGTCTCAAACGGGTTGACTTTTGGTTGCGTTATCTCGATCCCTTACTGTATAAAAAATTGAATGCTCCGCTCCCCGTCGAATGGGAGGTTGAGGTATTCGAGAAGTTTGAAAGTCCTTATCGGCGCGATGGCGCAGGCTTAATTTTGGCAGAATTGTATCTCGATGAACCCGATGCTAACAAGCAAGTTCTACTCAGCTTGCTCCGCCCGGGAGTGGAAGCCCTGAGCGATTTTTCGTCCGATAGCCTCAAAAAAGTTTTGAATACTGTCGAATGTTATTACTTTTCTAATCGCCTTTTTATCCTCAATCTTGCTGCAATTTATACAACAGGCTTCGAATGCCCCGATCAAAAACAAATTGTTCCCGAACTAATTGCAATGCTTCAAGCAAACCGATTCAACAGCACACTTTTTAATGCCCAATTTCCCGAACACCAAATTTCGCCCGAATACCACCATGTTTATGATGGTTGTATTGAGTTTGTAAAAAAGCAGGGAGGTGATTATAGTCAATTTGACCACTACACCTTTATCAATCGCTATGTGAACAAGCTTTATCAAATCAATGCCAAGCAAATAAAGACCTTGCAGCTTCGTTCGGGCAGTATGATCGATTATTCGCTGAATAACAATGCCGAAAGTATTTTCTCCAAAAATCTTTTCGTTGCTCAAGCTCGATACGGGCTCTTTTCGGGGGTTAGCGATAAGCAGGTGCTGAGGGAAATAGAAGAAACCGGTCGTTTCCTGTTTTCAGACCCACTGCTTTCGGGCAATGGCAAGCGCAGCTGTGCAAGTTGTCATAAACCCGATCAGTTTTTCACCGATACCACACGACGCACACCCGTAGCATTTAATCCAAGTAGTTTGGTGGCCCGTAACGCACCATCGCTGCTAAATGTTTTTCACAATCATTTACTACTCGCCGACGGCAAACATTACCAAATAGAAGAGCAAATTATAGGGGTTATTTATAATCCTAACGAAATGGGAAATACTGAAGAGGGACTGCTTCGCAACATTGCAAGCAGTAAATACTATCGCGAGCGCTTCGAAAAATTTGCCCGTTATACACCGGCTTATCCCAAAGTAACAGCACGGCATGTGGCTTCGGCAATTTTAGTGTATTTGTCTGATTACAGCGATTTTGAATCGCCGTTTGACCGTGCCATTAATGGCAGTTTCGGCATCAGTAAAGCAGTAAAAGATGGTTTTAATGTGTTTATGGGTAAGGCACAATGTGCTACATGTCATTTTGTACCGCTTTTTAACGGAGTAAAACCTCCTTACACCGGCAGCGAATTCGAAGTTATAGGTGTGCCAGCCGATACCACTGCAAAACATCTCAGTGAAGACACAGGCCGTTACACCGTCCATCAAGCCGATGAAATGAAGAACGCTTTTCGCACGGGAACGGTAAGAAACGCAGCACGTACCATGCCCTACATGCATAACGGCGTATTCAGCACGCTCGACCAGGTACTTCAATTTTATAACCACGGTGGCGGCGCGGGCCATGGCCTTTCGGTAATAAACCAAACGCTTGCTTCCGATTCGCTCCATTTGTCGGCCGATGAAATGTCGAACCTCAAAGCATTTATAACGGCATTAAATGAAGACGGGTTCATACAGGAACCTCCGAAATCGCTTCCTCAGTCGCATCTCAAAACCTATAAAAATCGTATCGTTGGCGGTAATTACTAAATCGGCTTACGGTCAAACCAACAATGGCCGTAATCACGCTTCAGCATCACTTGGGCGAAAATTCGCAATTTCAATGTGCTTGCTTTTATTCAGCACGAGCAGTTTTGCTTTCTGGGTGGTAAATTTTGGAAGTGCAAACACGCTTAGCAAAGGCAAATTTGGCTTTGCCGCGGGCATGGGCGGACAAATGGTATTTCTTGGGAATCCGCGTCTCACAAGCGGTTTTTTTAGTATTCCACATGCGGGATTTAGACTCGGAATTGCAAATCGCCTCGATGCCGGACTTAGGCTTGCTCCCATACCACTACCCTTTGCAACGGTGGGCCCGGGTTTTGGAATAAATCTCGATGTTAAATATAATTTTATCAAGGCGTATCGGCGATTTGATTTTTCCATCATTGGCGGCCTTGGCGGTGCTCATGTATTGATTGAAGAAAAAACTCGCTTGGCGTATAGCCCTAACGCAGCCTTGCTGGGCACTTATGCCCTCAGCGAAACAACGAAATTAACCGTGATGGCGCGGTATGTTCATTTAGAAATTCCAACGGCGCCTTTGGGTAAATCCTTCAATTTTGTTTCTATATCGGGTTTTTCCATCGGACTTAAAAAGGATATTCGTCCTGCCATTTCAATATTGCCCGAAATTGGCGTTTATAACTATACGGGAGCTATCGGTGGCATTCGAAAAAATGGCCCGGGGTTTCAATATGGGTTAATGATTGCCACGTATTTTTAGGTTTGTGAGAAACCAACTTTAGGCTCACAATGCCGAAATGAGCAGTCTTGCCGTTCTGATGTTTGTAGCCAGCGCCACATCATATACATTGCAAATTCGAAGCAGCATTCGCACATCCACCTGATGCGGGTGCACGTCGAGCGGGTCAATCAAAAATATTACTGCATCGATTTGTTCTTCAGTTATCAGAGCGGCAATCTGACTATCGCCTCCCATTGGGCCCGATTTCATCTTAATCACATCAAGATCAAGATCGCAATGCTCAATTAAACTGCCGGTATTTCCGGTGGCAATAATGCGTACGTTTTTAAAAAACGATTTCTGCTGAACCACAAATTCTATCAAATCGTGTTTCTTTCCGTCGTGGGCAATTAAAGCAATGTTCAACATGTAGCTGCGCAATTTTTTTGAATGGTTGAGCAAGCGCAAAACGTTATGCTTACCAATATTAATTTGGGTTTATGTTTTTAGCTTTCAAGATTTTTTAACGCTTTTAACAACGCGCTTTGCAAGCCTACTTTTTGCACGATTGGGTTTCAAAATTTCCACATATTTCCAACCTGCTAGAGCCTTTTCGCGGTCAATATCAACCCGCAGATAACCGTGGTCGCGTAAATTGCAGTATGTGAGATGAGGGTTGTATTTCTTTTTTTTAAACAAGTACTCAGCAATGCGTATTTTCCATCTCTTTGAATATTCGTCGAGATTGGAAGACGTTACACTGGTAGTAACCCATTCAGCGCCAAATGAACTTGAAGCATCGTTACGCCTGTAGCGTAAATCAATGGCAAAGGAACAATGCATATCGCCGGTCAAAATAAGCACATCGTTAACCCCCTTGTTTTTCCACGATTGAAGTATTCGATTGCGTTCGGCCGGATACCCGTTCCACATATCGGTGGTCTTACCGTAATTCCCCATTTTAGCTGGCACGCTATATTCCGAGAAAACCACCTGATTTCCAATTAATTTCCAAACTGCTTCAGAGTTCGAAACCGATTCAATAAGCCAATCGGCCTGCTCCTTTCCAAGCATGCTGCGGCTTGTATCGCTCAGCACAACATCATTGGGGCTGTTTGCCTGTTTTGATCGGCCTTCGAGCCTTCCGTCGAGCATATACAAGTCGGCCAAGTTGCCAAACGAAAGCGCCCGTCTTATACTCAATCCTGCATTATCGGCCAAAGGCATCCATTCGAAATACGCCTTTCGGGCAGTACTGTTTCGAATATTCCAGTCGCCCTCTGTTTCGGGTTGATGATTCTGCGCCCCTTCTTTGTATGCATCGTTGGCAATTTCATGATCATCCCAAATGCTTATAAAAGGGTGCAAGCGATGCACCTCCTGCAAATCGGCATCGAGTCGGTATTGTGCATAGCGACTACGATAATCCTGCAGCGTAACAATTTCGTGTTTGGGTAAATGTCCGCGCTTTAGTTTGGTGTTGCCGTATTTCTCGGGCCCGTATTCATAAATATAATCTCCCAAGTGAATTACTGCCTGCAGATTGGGCTCTTTGGCGAGTGCAGCATAGGCATTAAAATATCCCCACGAAAAACTGCTACAACTCACCACGCCAAAGCTTAAACGGTCTGATTGCCTTGCTGCCGTTCGTGTGCGACCGATGGGCGAATAGGATTTGTTGAAGCGAAAGCGGTAAAAATATACCTGTCCCTCGCTCAGGTTCTCCACCATAATTTTGACCGAATAGCCATTTTCGGGACGTGCAACAATTTCACCATTCAGAAGGGGCTGTGTAAACATACTGTCGCTGGCCATTTCCCACGCCACCGGCACATTGCCGCTTTGGTTTGTGTAAATTGCCGTCCACAACACCACAGAAGTGTAACGTGGATCGCCCGAGGCTACACCAAACGGAAAAGGTATATTACGTGTCTTGAGTATGGAATCAATTTCGCGGCAAAAAACAGCATCCTGGGTAAACCCTTTTTGGGGCTTAAGTGCAAAAATGCAAACTATTAGGATGGATGATAAAACGTGTTTCCGCACTTATTTTTTGGTTAAATGCATGGTTTGAACCTGCTTGCCTATTTGAAGACTCACCAGATAATTGCCTGCGTGTAACGATGCTAAATCGCCCGTGTAGATATTTTCGTGCTTTTTTCCTTTAAAAGAATCGCGAAAAACCTCTTTTCCACCGCTATCAAAAATACGCAGTGTAACATTGCGAGCTTTATCTAAATGAAAACGTAGATTAAAGGTATTTTCGAAGGGATTGGGGTAAAGCGATACGGTTGATGCATCAAGCCCATTGGGCTTCTCATAGAGCAATGGATCCTCGAGGTCGGGCTTAATGATGGTGAAATGGTCGAACAGTGTACCGTCAGATTTTAAGTACTTGCCATCGAGGCGGTTCCCCTCGATTTCAACGATTAATGAGCCGTAGGCATTGCTTCCGCCGTATGAGCTCACCATTGCAGGATGATCGAGATCGGGATTGTCTTCTTTGCTGCCTGAATTACCGCAAACAACATAAACGGTTCCTTCGTTTCCGCTGTTTTGGTATTTGATGTATTGCTCGCCCTGTTCGAAATTTCCGTTGCCGGAGTTAATTGCATGCGTATTGTTGTTGAAAGAAAACGAAAATCCATAGTGACCTTTAATAAGCTTGCTTCGTTCATACACATGGCTGTGCCCGTTCAACACCAAATCAACACCATACTGTTCCAAGATAGGGAGTGCGTTTTGGCGCATGGCCGTCATCAGCAATTCCCAGAAATCGTCAGAGTCATGTGAGCCTTTGCTGTATGGCGGTTGGTGAAAAAAACAAATTACCCACTCTTTCGTATTTGCCTGCAAATCGGCCTCAAGCCATTGATACATGGGCGAATTATCGTCGAGTGTATAGGCCTGAATCTCGCTATTCAGACTTATGAAATGCGCATTGCCGTAGTCGAATGAATAATATAATTTGGTGTAACTGGGGATGCCGCCGGCTTCACCAAGAATAGGCGATTTAAAGATGTCGTAATACGGCCCAGTATGTTCGGTGGGTGGCGCGAACCGGTTTACACTGTTGTAGTCGTGGTTGCCCGGTGTGCTGTAAATAGGTATATAGGTAAGAATACTATCGTAAACATCGAATAATTTGGATTGAAACTCGGCTTGGGTTCCATCTTGGTATGCATTGTCGCCGAGCATGAGCATAAAATCGGTTTCTGCCTCTTGGTCGTATTGTATAAAGCTGTTCATAACATCAATTTGCCCCTGACTGGCTTTGCCAAAATCGCCGATGGCCCAGAAGCTGAATTTACCGGTATTTGCGGCTGCGGGCGATGTGGTAAACCGCAAGGCCTGGTTGCCGCCCGCAAGTAAGCTATCGGTTGTTCCAATCGAATAGTAATAGGTCGTTCCCTGTTCAAGGCTGGGTATGGTAATGAAATGGTCTGTTTTGGAATTTAAATCGAATACCTCCTGCTCTTGAGTATTTAGCGATGTCCCGAAAACAATCCGCGAATTTGCAGGTATATCAGTGCGCCAACAAATCTGAATAGATTCAGGACTCAAAACCTGCAGGTATGGGCCTCGGATAATGCTTTGGCCATAAGCCGAATGGCAAACTGCAAGCAAAATAAGTAAACTTGATAGGTTACGACACATTCTATTGCATATTTATAATGCACTAAAATTAGATTGTGATTATTCGCCGGTGTTTAAGCAAAAATTAACCTTGTGTTGTTTTTAATGCTTGCTGTAGGAAAGCGTCTTTTAAACTTCATCAACTTCGTGCCTTAAGGCAATTCCTTAACCCAATTTTAATTTACAAGCAAATCGAATTTGAGAATAAGAATATATTTAAAATCTGTTACTTGTGCTAACGTGATTCGTTTAATTGTTGCTTCCTTTAATTTGCTCCTTATTTAAATTTTCGGGTGCCCGGGTGGATTGATTGAGATGCATATCGTTTGATTTCCTGCAATATATGCAATCCCGTCTAAAGCAATCAACCTGCCCAATTTTCTCGATCTAAACTTCTTAGCTGGATGGCCTCTGCAAGATGTTGTGTTCCAATATCCTTGCTTCTCTCCAAATCGGCAATCGTTCTCGCAACTTTCAAAATTCGATCGTAAGCCCGCGCCGATAGCGACAATCGCTCCATGGCTGTCTTCAATAGCTGATTGCCTGTTGCATCTATTCTACACCAATTTCTAATCATCCGAGCATTCATTTGCGCATTGCTGTGGATGCCCGGATAGACGCCAAATCTTTCTCGTTGAATCTCTCTGGCTTCAATCACCCGGTTGCGTATAATCTCGCTCCCCTCGGATGTTCTGGCATTGCTCAACTCATCAAACTTCACAGGTGTAACCTCAACATGCAGGTCTATCCGGTCTAACAATGGCCCAGAAATCCTATTCAGATATTTCTGCACAACACCCGGCGCACAAAGGCACTCCTTTTCAGGATGGTTATAATACCCACATGGACAAGGATTCATACTTGCCACCAGCATAAAACTCGCAGGATATTCAACCGAAAACCGCGCTCTTGAGATGCTCACGATTCGATCTTCCAACGGTTGCCGCATCACCTCCAAAACAGTTCGTTTGAACTCTGGCAATTCATCCAAAAAAAGCACTCCATTGTGCGCTAAAGAAATCTCACCTGGTTGCGGATTCTGTCCACCTCCAACAAGTGCAACATCAGATATCGTGTGATGCGGAGCCCTGAAAGGCCTTTGCCGAAGTATCGAAGTAACTCTGCCCAATTTGCCAGCAACTGAATGAATCTTTGTTGTTTCAAGTGCTTCATCCAAACTCAAAGCAGGTAGAATTCCGGGCATTCGCCTTGCCAACATGGTCTTTCCAGCTCCCGGCGGACCAATCAAAATAAGGTTATGGCCACCTGCAGCTGCAATCTCCATCGCCCGCTTGATGTTTTCCTGTCCCTTCACATCTGAAAAATCTACTTCTGAAAAATCAGCCACTTTTGAGGAAACTTCTGGCGTCTCAGATTTCATCGGTTGAATCTGAGTTTCCCCCGATAAAAATCTTGTAACCTCAACGAGCGAATTCGCTGGATACACATTGATTCCTTCAACAATGCAGGCCTCACGTGCATTTTGCTCGGGTAGAATCAATCCCTCGAAACCTTCTAGTTTGGCTTGAACTGCCATTGGCAAACTTCCACGAATGGGCATAATTCCTCCGTCAAGCGATAGCTCTCCCATGATGAGAATTTTGCTGAGCATCTGTTCACTAATTTGACTTGAAGCCGCCAAGATTCCAATAGCAATGGGAAGATCATAGGCAGAACCTTCCTTTCGAATATCGGCAGGAGCCATATTGATCACAATTTTCTTTCCTGGCATCCGAAATCCATTGTGTAGCAATGCCGATTCTATGCGTTGTTGACTTTCCTTTACGGCGTTGTCGGGCAACCCAACAAGGAAGAACTTTATACCTTGAACAACAGTAACTTCAACGGTAATGGTTGTAGCAGAGATGCCATGAACGGCGCTGCCAAAAACTTTGGTTAACATGAGATTTCATCATACAAAACAGCATTTCAAAACCTGAATGCTGATCAGGTTCGAAACAGACGAAATCGGAACTGTGTGAAATTATAAAAAATCGAAGAATGGAAAATTAATGTTGAAACATTTCGGCTTCAATAAATCCTATCAAGCTATGAATCACTTTAATATGAATTTCTTGAGCGCGATCAGCAAATGCGCTGTGTGGCGCACGAATCTCCACATCGGCAAGTTCGGCGAGTTTTCCTCCGTCTTTTCCGGTGAGGGCTACAACGAGGATGTTTCGGCGGCGAGCGGTTTCAACCGCTTGCAAGACGTTAGCAGAATTTCCACTGGTACTGATGGCAAGCAGCACATCTCCAGGCTTTCCCAATGATTCAAGATAACGAGAAAAGATGAAGTCGAATCCGTAATCGTTCCCTACACAACTAATATGGGAAGGATCTGAAATTGAAACTGCAGCAATAGCAGGTCGGTCGTTTCTGTACCGACCACTCAATTCTTCTGCAAAATGCATCGCATCGCACATAGAACCTCCGTTTCCACAGGAAATAATCTTATGCCCATCTTGCAATGCAGATACCATGAGCCTTCCAGCAGATTCAATATTGTGAAGATTGTTTTCGTTGGCTAAAAAAGCCGCCAACACCTGCTGTGCTTCTTCGAACTGTTGTTTGATCATCATTGCTTAATCGTAAGGTACATAGATAAAGCCCGCGGTTCCATCGAGAATAGCAAAGATGCAGAAATACAATTCAGGATCTTTCCATGCTTTTCGAAAATCGTTCAATTTGTCTTCCTTCACAATATTTCGACGAACGAATTCCTCTAAGGTAGATGCATAAATCGACCATTCAAGGGCTAATTCTTCTTTGTCGATGATCATCCGACCAATTGCAACCTCATCCCTACTCGCTAGAAAAACAGGATACTTCGAAACTTTCGCCTCTAAAATTTCATCCGCGATTTCTCGAATTGATTCTTTATAAATGCTTAGATTTTGCTCCAAGTTTTTAAGCAAATCAGCCTGTGCAGAGAAGTCAGTCATAGTTTAAATCAAACTTTATTTTGCTTCGATTGTGCATACAAAAACCGAAGCTTAGCATATTTTTGAAGCGTGTAGGAAGCTGTAAATTTAGCAATGAGCCACCCATAGTAGCCATCTAGAAATCCTCGGCGAAGGATGTAATCTCGAAAAAAAGCAAATGTTGGATTTACAAGAAGTTGGAACCAACCAGACTTTTTACCCCTTTTAAAATAAGCGGCTGCCGCTAGGGTTGAAAAATAATCTAGCTTCTTGGTGTGCTCATCGATGGAATAATAGGTATAATGGAGCAAGTCACCTTTCAGATGAAGTGTTTCACCTTTTTCCATGAGTTCGGCTTTGTCGTGTGGATTAATTCCCTGCCAACGAACTTTGTGGCGGTCGAAAAGCCGAAGCTTAACATCAGGATACCAACTTCCATGTCGAATCCAAGTGCCGCAGTATTTGCTCAAACGGTTGAATTGATAAGCATCTGCTGTGCAATTATTCTTTACTTGACGAATCGAATTTTGTAATTCTGCCGACAAGGCTTCGTCTGCATCAAGCGACAATACAAACGAATGCTTTGCTTGATCGAGGGCGAAATTCTTCTGTTCTATATGCCCTGAAAAGGTGTGTTGAATGAATCTAAGATTTTCAAATTCGCTACAAATTTTTGCTGTGAGGTCGGTTGAAAATGAATCAACCACCACCAACTCGTCGGCGATACCGGCAACAGAATCTAAACATCTACGAATGTTTCTCTCTTCGTTGAATGTTATGATTACAACAGAAATTGCGATTGACTTCATTTTCGTCGGCTAAAATAAGCAATCCTTAAACGAAAAAAGCCCAACAGAAAACTGCTGGGCTCTTAATAACGAAACTGAAAATTAACCGAGAAGCTCGATCACTTTTTCAAGGCCTTTATT
>CAMCXT010000015.1 GCA_945883545.1 Chitinophaga pinensis
GTGCAAATAAATCTGGCTTCTCCATAAGTTAGAAGTCCATTTTCTTCGATCACGGGCATGGTGTATTGCACGCCGTCAATTGCCGAAAGGCGTTTCATTTTTTCGTCCGACAACTGAAAAAACTTTTCGCTTCGGTGTTCAATTTTAACGTCCGAATCAAAGGCATCGTAAAGGCTAATCACCCAACTCTCTAGGCCATTGAAAGCAGAAAGGAGCACCACCAATGCTGCAGTTCCAACAGTTACTCCAAGCACAGAAATACCCGAAATGATGTTGATCACATTGGTGCTCTTTTTCGAAAAGAGATACCTGAACGCTATGAAAAGCGGAAATTTCAATGCTTAGTCTTTACTCAACAAGCGATCGATATTTTCGAAGTAATCGATCGAATCGTCGAGGAAGAAGTCTAAATCGGGCACAATGCGAAGTTGGTTCCGAACCAATTCCCCAAGCATTTTGCGGATTTCTTTTTTCATTCCCTTGATTACTTCCATCAATTCTTCTGGCTTTGGAGCTTTAAATAAACTCAAGTAAACCCGGGCATGACTAAGGTCTGGACTTACCCGAACAATAGTTACTGTAATTAGCGCAGATCCAAAGTGATTACGGCTTTCGCGTTGAAAATAAACGGCAAGCTCTTTCTGAACCAATCGGGAAACTTTTTTTTGTCTGGTCGATTCCATTCTGCAAAGGTAAAAAGCCGCGCGTTTAATTCAGTACATTTGAGCCCTATGCGCCTACTTTCTGGTCCGTACAAATACATAACTCCCTATTGGAGGTACGTTGCACTCAATATTATCTTCAATTTATTGGGGATTTTCTTCGGTTTATTTACAATAACACTTGCAATTCCCTTTTTGGGTTTGCTCTTTGGAACCGAAAAACCTGTTGTCGAACTGCCTGATTTTAGATTCAGTGCCGAATACATTCAAGCAGCGTTTAATTATTTCATCACGAATGTTATCCAAGAATCGGGAAGAGAAGCTGCATTAATCAAAATGAGTTTGATGGTGCTTCTGATGTTTTTCTTGAAGAACCTCTGTCGATACATGGCGATGTATTTTCTCGCGCCAGTTCGAAATGGGGTGATTATGGACATCCGAAATGCACTTTTCGACAAAGTCCTCATCCTGCCACTATCATTCTACAGCAACGAGCGAAAGGGCGATATCATGGCCCGAATGAACAACGATGTTCAGGAAATCGAGTGGTCGGTAATTGGCGCTATCGAAATGGTTTTTAGGGATCCACCCACGGTGATCATTTACTTGGTCACTTTGTTTGTAATGAGTCCAGAGCTAACTCTGTTCTCGCTAATCCTCATTCCACTTGCTGGTTTACTTATCGGGAAAATCGGGAAAAGCCTCAAAAGATCATCGGATGTTGGGATGAAGAAAACTGGCGATCTCCTTTCTATCATCGAAGAAACACTTGGAGGTCTGAGAATTATCAAGGCATTTAGAGCCGAATCTCAACTAAATCAGAGATTCACCGGAATGAACAATGATTTGCGCAGGGTGATGAATCGCATCTATCGAAAAAAAGACCTTGCCTCACCGTTGAGTGAATTGATGGGCTCTGGAGTGATCGTGGCGATAATGTGGTATGGTGGTTCTGCTGTTCTCAGTGGAAGTTCTTCGCTGTCGCCAGAGGTTTTCATGACGTTCATCTTACTCTTTACCCAAATTCTTCCTCCCATAAAGGCGATCACTCAGGCATATTACAACCTGCAGAAAGGTCGTGCATCAATGGATCGCGTGCATCAAATTCTAGATGCTGAAAATACGATTCCAGAGAAAGAGAATACTCAGCATATTCAGTCGCTGCAATCGAAAGTGGAGTTCAAAAATGTGTCGTTCGATTATAGCGGGTCGCCCATTATTAATGGTGTGGATTTTCAACTCGATAAAGGTAAAACCATTGCATTGGTTGGCCCTTCGGGATCTGGTAAATCAACTTTGGCAGATTTGCTTTCTCGTTTTTACGATGTGAAGAGCGGACAAATTACCATCGATGGCAAAGATTTGCGTGACCTCAAACTGTCGGATCTTCGTGGATTGATGGGAATTGTTAGTCAGGAAAGTATCTTGTTTAACGACTCCGTTTTCAACAACATAGCACTTGGAAATCCGGATGCAACAATGGAAGCGGTAATTGAAGCTGCGAAGCTTGCCAATGCACATGATTTTATTAGTGGATTAGAAGACGGCTACTTTACGATGATCGGTGACCGTGGTTCGAAACTTTCTGGTGGGCAACGACAAAGACTATCGATTGCGCGTGCAGTGCTGAAAAATCCAGATATTTTGATTCTTGATGAAGCAACTTCAGCGTTGGATACAGAAAGCGAACGTTTGGTGCAAGATGCTTTGTCGGTCTTAATGAAGAACAGAACTTCATTGGTCATTGCCCATCGACTGTCGACAATTCGGCATGCCGATGAAATTTTAGTGCTCGAATTGGGTAAAATTATAGAAAGAGGCACCCACGATGAGCTTATTTCTCATGGTGGAATGTACAAAAGGCTGTGCGATTTGCAGGAGTTTCGTTAATTTATTTGATTGAAAATCAGGCATTGAAAAATTATTTTTCCTCTTTTATGCTTTTCCGTTGCGCGGATAAATAAAATGGTGTAAAATTGCAGCCTCAAAATTCCTTGGTAGCTCAGCCGGTTAGAGCATCTGACTGTTAATCAGAGGGTCGTTGGTTCGAGTCCAACCCGAGGAGCGAAAACCACCCACGTCCGGGTGGTTTTTTTGTTTTTAGCTATTCTGGATTTTCAACCGCAGTGTAAAAACGTATCCAATCTTCTGGTTAAGTTATCATAATCGACTAGAATATAGGCGCTTAATTTATTTGAAAGCAGCAACTATCCTCAGTGGAAAAGTCTAAATTTGCCGCAAATTAAACTGTCACCTTTCCTATGGCGCAATTTGAATTGGTTATGCCGAAAATGGGCGAAAGCGTCGCCGAAGCTACAATTATCAAATGGCTCAAAAAGCCCGGCGATAGCATCGAACTCGACGAGCCTGTCCTCGAAATTGCAACCGATAAGGTTGACTCTGAAATCCCTTCCCCGGTAGCGGGAATCCTAGAAAAAATCCTTTTCGAAGAAGGCCAAACGATTTTGGTGAATGGCGTGATTGCGATCATCAATACCTCAGCAGAAGCTTCTTCAGCGCTTGCATCAGCCCCTTCACCTGCATCAGCGGCAAAAGCTCCAGAAACTGTTACTGCTGCTCCTTCTGCAGTTGCAGCAGTAAGTGAATCTATCGGTTCTAAATCAGAAAGTGGAAGATTCTATTCACCATTGGTACGAAACATCGCCAAGGAAGAAAAGATCTCCATGCAGGAACTGGATTCCATCCCCGGAACCGGGAAAGAAGGCCGTGTTACCAAAGACGACCTTATGAATTGGTTGTCGAACCGTAAGCCTGGCCAAGCAGCACCGGTATCTGCACCAGCGGTGAAAGCAACACAAGTTGCACCGGCTGTGTCAATGAATGCGGGCGATGAAATCATCGAAATGGATCGCATGCGTAAGCTCATTGCCGATCACATGGTGATGTCAAAATCTGTTAGTCCGCACGTTACTTCGTTTGTTGAAGTTGACGTAACCAATATGGTGCTTTGGAGAGAACGTGTAAAGAAAGATTTCGAGAAGCGCGAAGGAGAAAAAATCACATTTACTCCGATCATTATCGAAGCAGTTGCCCGCGCAATCAAAGATCTTCCAATGATCAATGTTTCGGTTAGTGGAACCAGCATCATCAAACGCAAGAACATCAATATCGGAATGGCGACAGCGCTTCCTTCAGGAAACCTGATCGTTCCTGTTATTAAAAATGCCGATACACTTTCACTTGTTGGTATCACCAAGTCGGTAAACGATCTCGCAACCCGAGCAAGAGCCAATAAGCTTTCTCCCGACGATATTTCTGGTGGAACTTTCACTGTTACCAATGTTGGATCTTTCGGAAATGTGATGGGAACGCCGATCATTAACCAACCTCAGGTGGCAATTATGGCTGTTGGAGTAATCAAAAAGAAACCAGCAGTTTTAGAAACTCCACAAGGTGACGTGATTGCTATCCGCCACATGATGTACTGCTCGTTGTCATACGATCACCGTGTAGTAGATGGCTCTCTTGGTGGAAGCTTCATTCGCAAGGTGGCTGATTATCTCGAAGCATTCGATATCAACCGCCCGTTCTAATGAAACTTCAACTCACCAAGCCAATCGTTTTCTTCGATCTTGAAGCTACAGGAACAAATGTAGCAGCAGATAGAATTGTTGAAATCTGTGTTTTAAAGGTCAATCCTGATGGATCTGAGGAGATCAAAACTCGAAAGATCAATCCAACCATTCCTATTCCACCAGAAGTGACGAAAATTCACGGAATCAGCGATGAGGATGTAAAGGATGAACCTACATTTAAAGCTATTGCTAAAGGTTTAATGGATTTTATTGGTGATTCTGACCTTGCTGGTTACAATTCCAATAAGTTTGATGTACCGATGCTTATCGAAGAATTCTTCCGAGCAGGTATTGAATTCCCAATGGAAGACCGCAACTTGGTTGACATTCAGAATATCTTCCATCAAATGGAACAGCGCACACTTTCGGCTGCAGTGAAGTTTTATTGCAACCGCGAACACATCGGTGCGCATGGTGCAGAAGCCGATGTGCGCGGAACTTACGATGTGTTGTTAGCGCAATTGGAGAAATACCAAGGCATTGAATACACCGACAAGGAAGGCAAAACCTCCATTCCAGTTGTAAACGACATGAAGAAACTGTCGGAATTTTCAACCAACAAAGATTGGGTAGATTTCGCAGGAAGAATGGTTTACGACAAAGACGGGAAAGAGCTTTTTAATTTTGGAAAGCACAAAGGCAAAAAGGTGGAGGAAGTATTCCTTCGTGAACCAAGCTATTACGATTGGATCATGAATGGTGATTTTGCTTTGTCGACCAAACGCGCCATCGAAAAAATTAAGCTCCGCGGACTAAAATCGAAATTCAACGGATGAAAATTCTCTGTATCGGCAGAAATTATGCTGAACATGCCAAAGAATTAAACAACCCGCTTCCAAAGGAACCAGTGTTTTTTATGAAGCCCGACACCGCCTTGTTAAAAGATGGTGCTCCTTTTTATCATCCTGATTTTTCAAGCGACATCCACCACGAAATTGAAATTGTGCTTCGTGTCGGAAAGGCTGGAAAGCATATTTCACCTGAACACGCATTGAAATACATCGATGGAATTACTGTTGGTGTAGATTTCACCGCACGCGACTTGCAGCAACAGTGCAAGGAAAAGGGTTTGCCTTGGGAAAAAGCGAAAGCATTTGATGGATCTGCGCCAATTGGAACGTTCATTCCGTTTACTGAAAAACACGCACAAGGAGAAATTAATTTCAGCCTATCAGTGAACGAAGAAGTTCGCCAACAAGGAAGCTCAAACGACATGATTTTCAATTTCCAGTCGATAATCGCTTACCTATCACAATTCGTTACACTGAAAACGGGCGATTTAATCTATACAGGAACACCTTCAGGAGTTTCAGCAGTAAAGATAGGCGACCGACTAAAGGGCTTCCTCAATGGGGAGCAACTGCTTTCTTTTGAAGTGAAGTAGTAGTTTCTGGTTGAAACAATTCGATCATCAAGCGAATAAATACCAAGATGATTGGAAAAACCTTTACTACGTAAGGATAGATTATATCATGCCGAACTGCCGCAGGGAAAATGTCGGTTCCACTCAACGAAGTGAGTAAAATCGTTAACCCAAGCAATACTTTATCGAGAATGCTCCTTGGAGCTGCGTAAAACCAAACTGCAATTCCAACTACCGCTATCACCAATGTGGGCGATTCTGCCATGTGGTTGAACAATATTACCCATATCATCACCATCGAAAGAAGTAACATTCTGAAATGAAGTTTTGTGTACATTTTCAATCTCACAAACGGCAGCAGAAACAATACAACTCCAAATAACAATAAATGTAATTTGTTGATATTGAGATTGAACCAATAGTGTAGCCATCCCATCATAGAAAAGCCATAACTCAAGCCATGGTCATTGTTGAGCAAGCGCAGCCAACTTGAATAAAGAAATTCTAATTGTTGAGGTGTAACGATTACCAATGGGATAAGGGTAAAGAGGGCAAACCAACCGATTGTTGAAATGATCATCTTGGGTTTGTTGGGATACAGCAGAAACATTGCAAATGCTACGATTCCAAACAACTTGATAAATACTGTGATCGATAAAAACAAAGAAGCCAAAATGATTTGTCTTTTCTCAATAGCCGAAAACGCCAATAAAATCAAGCCCGCTATAAGTCCATTGCATTGTGAACTCTGAATGGAAGTAAACGTTTCTATCAAGCAAATAAGTAATGCTCCATTTTTTTGAGCATGGCTCAATTGAGGCAATCGTAAAATTCCTACCGCCAACACAACGCTGTTTAGTGCATTCCAAATGATTAAGCCCAACCAAACGGGTAAGATCTTGAATAAGCCAAAGAAAAGTGCAAAAGCAGGGCTGTACTTAAATAAGTCGTAATGGTCGACCGGATGATGGAGATACAAGTCTTTTCCATCCACCAAGTGATCAAATGAATACCTAAAAATATCGAAGTTGTTGTAGTGGGTGAAGACCACACCATTTACTTCCTTCAAACCAAGTAAATAGCATTGCAGTCCAGCAAAAATGGCAATGAACGAATAAACGATTAACCAAAGTCGCGTTTTGTCGCTTCTGAAATTTTGTTGAATAAACTGAAGCAATTGCGGCATATGTTATTTCGACAAAACGGTGAATTCGGTTCGGCGATTCAATTTACGGGTAGCATCGCTTGTGTTTGGCGCAATTGGTTTGGATTTACCATATCCTTTGGCAGTGAGTCGATCTGGAACAATTCCTTTTTCTACCAAATACGATTTTACTGCTTCAGCGCGTGCTTGCGATAATTTCAGGTTTAATTGTTCATTCCCAACATCATCAGTATGGCCGCTGATTTCAATTTTCAAACTTGGATTTTTATTCAGAAACTCCAATAGTTTTTCGAGTTCTGTTTGCGAAATGGCTTCCAACTCGGCCGATCCGGTAGCGAAAAAAATGTTCTTCAGGACGATGCTTTCTCCGGCTTCTATTGGCTGAAGTGGGATGTCAACTTCAAATATATCGGTTGGTTTGAGTTCCTTTTCGAGGGTGTAATTTTCTGAGAAAAACAAGAAACCCGGAGCGCTTACATTGAGTGCATAAGATGAACCAGCGGGTAAACTCAGCAGAAATTCTCCACTGATTGGATCGCTGCTGCTGGCTGCCATGATCTGTTTCGTGAAAAGGTCAATGATTTCAAAGCGAGCAGCCAATTTCGCGTCACTTTTTTTGTTAAACACCTTGCCCTTCATGAAAGTAACAGCAAAAGGCTGAATTTCTGGATTAATGTCAAATGAATAAATGTCTCTTAAACCATAACCACCTTCTCGATCAGCACTGAAATAAGCCTTTTTGCCATCAGCACTAATGATCATGTGCGTTTCATCGCCATTTGTATTGATAGGATAACCTAGGTTTATCGGCTTCTGCCATTTGCCATTCTGACCTTTTCTACTGATGAAAAAATCACGTTGTCCCATTCCGGGATGACCAGCAGAAGAGAAGTAAAGTGTTTTCCCATCTGGGTGTAGGAATGGGCCAAATTCTTCCATGTCGGTATTTAATGAATCGCCAAGATTAAACGCAGCACCCCAAGAGCCATTTGCTTGTTTTCTGCTGCACCAGAGGTCAGACATGCCTTTCCCACCTTCTCGTTTACTCACAAATATGATCTCTCTTCCATCTGCCGACACGGTAGGTTGCGCTTCCCAACTTGGACCATTTACGCCTTCCCCCAAGTTGGTTGGTTCGCTCCATTTCTTCCCGCGGGTTTCTGATACGTAAATATCACATCTGCCGAAACCACCTGGTCTTTCACATCCTGTGAAGAAAATGAATCTTCCATCAGGCGATAAACAATGTGCACCTTCGTTTCCATGGCTATTTAGTGGAGGCCCAACGCTGATGCACGGAAGCCACTTCCCATCTTTACGAACGCTTGTGAAGAAATCTTCTTCTACTTGCGATCCTCCATTGTCGGTAAGCTCATCCGAAGGACGCATTCTAGTGAATACAATGATTTGATCATCTACAGTTATAGATGGATGGTACTCGCTGTATTTGCTATTTATTTCAGGACCAAGGTTTTCAGGTTTGAATTTCACAGGATTCAACACTGCTTGTTCTGCGAATTGAGCATTTCGTAATAAACGTTCTGCCTTTTTCTTGGTTTGTTCCTGGATTTTGGTGAAACTCAAATACTTGTTACAATGCACGATGGCTGAAGAATATTCAGCCGAGGCGAAGTCTGCTTGTGCCCACCTGTAATACATAGGAGGGAATTTATCTGCTCTGATCTTGGCAGCTCCTTCGAAGTAATTTCTTGACTCCGAATATTTTTCCATATCCAAACACAAGTCTGCCAAGGCTATTTGTGCTTCGAAGAATGTTGGATCCTCAGTTACTGCTGCTTTTAGCAATCCGTAGGCTTCATTGTTCATTTTCGATTGATAGCTTTTCAAACCTTCATTGAATAGTCGAATAGCCTTCTTGTTGGTAGAACTCAGGTCTTGTTGCGCTTGGCAAATAGGCGAGCATACCAAAAGGAAAAATAGGATCTGGATGAATTTCATAAGCCTCAATTTGATAACGCGATGAATGTATAGATTATTCCCTGCCTAATTCAATCGTTTTATGCTTTGTTTAAACAGCGATAGCCTGAAAAACAAAACCCCGACCAAAAATTTGATCGGGGTTTTAAATCTTATGAACGCAGTTACCTTTTTACAGTAACGTCGCCGGTGAGCGTTTCTCCATTTGAAAGCTTCAGAACATAGAAGTAGGTTCCATCAGGAAGGTCGCCCCCAGCCCAGTCGTTTAGATAATTGGCAACCGAGTAGATCTCGCTTCCCCAACGATTGAATATTGCAATCGATGAAGATGGAAATGCACCTAATCCTTTAACTACGAAGAAGTCGTTATATCCATCTCCGTTTGGAGTGAATGAATTTGGAACGGCAACCGAATTTGAGATTTGATAATTTCTCGAAACGGTATCGATACATCCAGCCGCATCAGTTACAGTTAAAAGCACTGTAAGTGTTCCTTGAGATGCATAACTGTGGTTTGTATTCTGAGTAGAAGCGTTGCTGTTGTCGCCAAAGTTCCACAACCAACTTACTGGATTTCCAGTTGAAGCATCAGTAAACGTGATATTCACACCGGTCTGAGCACCTGTTGAAGGGTCTGAAGTAAATGCCGCTTCTGGTCCGTTTTGAGATACAATAATTGTATCGCTGAAACGACAACCATTTGTATTGATCACTTCTAGATAATATTCTCCGCCACCCACTGAAATTGATGATGTTGTTTCATTGTTGCTCCAATCGTAGGTTGCCATATTTTCTGGTCCTTCGAGCAGAGCAGTTTCATCATTACAAATACTGAGGTTGTTCCCAAGATCAAAAACAGGGATACTACCTACAGAAACAACTACCGATGCACCTGTTGCATTTTCACATCCATTCAAACTAACCGAAAGGGTATATTGTCCGGCTGGTGGCGACGATAGGTTCAATACTGGACCAGTAGTTTGTCCAGCTGGAGTTCCCCATGAATAAACCGCTCCAGGTTCTTGGTTGGAGGTTAATGCAAGTGCCTCACTTCCGCAAAGTGTTGTATCTCCTGAAATAACGGGACTTTGAGGCCTTGGTAATACTTCCAAATCAACCGAATCACGAGTTGAACATCCTGTTGGGTTCTCTAATTCAACCCAATAAATTCCAGTTGTACCAGTTGTAATTGAATTGTCGGTTGAGTTGTTGTTCCACAAATAAGTTACTCCGCTTACTGATGCAGCAGATAAGGTGAGACTTTCTCCTGCACAGATCGAAGTATCGGAAAAGGCGAATGAAAATTCTGGACTTAATTCAACTGTGATGTTAACGGAATCTAATGCCGACGGACAGCCATTTTGGACATAGTAAGCATAGAATGTTCCGGCTGCTGATTGTTGAACATCTGTGTAGATCGTAGATTCTGAACCTGAAATTATAGTATCGTTTGAGGAGATGAAATAATAAGCAGAACCAGCAGCATCATTCATGCTCAAACTGAGGTTTGTACCGGAGCAAATTGCCAAGTCGTTAACAATGTTTCCGTTTGTTGTAAGAGTTGGAGCAGTTGGTGTTACAGAGAAATACAAATCTACCGAGTCGCGTTTGAAGCAACCTTGCGGATTAAATACTTCAACCCAATACAAACCGCTTTCTGATACAGTGAAAGTTTGATCGGTTGAGTTGTCTTGCCAGAGATATGTATAACCAGCACCAGCACCGCCATCTAACAATACATTGGATACACTACAAACAGTATCAGACAAGCCGATGTAAACTTCTGGTGTAGGATTTACCAATAAGTTAAGCGTATCGAAGAAGGATTCACATCCTTGGGAAATGCTGAAGGCATAGTATTCGCCCGATTGCGTCGTAGCAGAGGAGGCAATATTCACATCTGTTCCATAGTAGAGGGTATTTCCCGGTCCGATCCAAGCGTATGACTCAGCGTTTGCAACGGTAGTCATATTTAGCGCAAAAGGCGAACCTGCGCACAATGTATCGGATGTAATGGATGGGTCGAAAGGTATTATTGACGCAACAGGTGTTTCAGGCCTTGGAGATGTCCAGATTTGAATTGAATCTCTCGCACGACAACCTTGGAAATCGGTAACATCTACATAGTAAACCCCAGCTTGATCAACGATAAAGAATGGATTTTGAGAACCATCTTGCCATTCGAAAAGGTATACTCCTGGAACAGTTAACAACAATTGTGATCCTTCGCAAATGGTATCTCTTGATGCTTGAATATTTACAGGCGGGGTGTAATTTGATACTTCAATAGTATCTGTCGCAGAACATTCATTACCGCTCAAAACACTCACGTAATATGTTCCTGGATTGAATACAATGATTTTTTGTGTTGTATCGCCAGTGCTCCATAAATAAGATGTTTTACCAGGCCCTGCATCAAGTACAGCCGAATCTCCTAAACACAATTCACGGTTAATCCCAAGTTCTAAGTAAGAGAAATTGGTGAAATAACCATAGTTGCATGAAGCGCCTTGCTGATAAGTGATTCCCATGTGGAATAATTCTTCAGAAAAGTTTTGAATCAAAGAAGCTTGTCCAACTGGAATTTCGGTTGTTGAAAATGCTTTTCTGCAAAATACCCATTCTCCGTTACTTCCAGGAACAGGTTGGAAATCAGCAGCAGTTATATAGGTATTATTGCCATTTAGTGTGAAGTTGCCTTCAGAACCAGCTTTGATGGTTAAATTCAATTTGAAGTTTGCATTGCCAGTTCTGGTAAATCCAACTTGGTTAGATCCAGTGCATTCTAAAGATGGAACAATTGCTCCAGCTACTTGGTCGCCAACTCCTGAAATATGAAATACGTAAATTGGATTGCTTCCTTCGATGAAACCTGCAGAAGCAGAAAATGAATAAACATATTGCTCACCAGCGTTCAATGTGTCAACTGCTGTTGTGCTACCATCAATAAAAATTTCTGTACTATCTTCAGTAGCGCACACATAAGCTTTGTCAAGTCCATTGGAAAGATCTCCTCGAACAACTATATGTTTAAATCCACAGTTTTCAACTGAAATCAATTGATCTGCAGCCAAATCGGCTCCTCCTTCAGTACCTGTTGGCGGTGGATCAAGATCGATCATGTCATCTTTAATGGTAACCGCCACTGGTCTATCGGATTCGATTTTCGTACCTACTGGTCTAACTGCACCTATGTAGTCTGTTGCCTCGCAATAATATGTTTGACCACGGTTCATATAAACCGAAAATGGAATGCCTGCGGGATGATTTAAAATGTCAATTGCAGGGGTAATAGTTACAGTGGTTGAATCGTCGGTTGCAACGATAATAAACCCAGATCTTGGTTGTGGAATGTATGGACTTCCACCCAAGGTTCTAGCATTTTCCCACAGGGTTTGAAATGGTGTGTAAAAGAGTTTCCCATTTGCATTTTTACCTTTGAGTGCAACCAAATCTCGGTTAGCAGCGGCGCCCAATTCATAATAAGCAGTAATTGGAGCTGTTGAGCGAACGAGTACACCAGTATTCATTACCGAGTCAACAAAACGTGTTTCGATTTGATTGATGAATGCGGTTAGATTAACTGTTTGTGTAGAGTTTGCTGCCAAGTTCACTACAATTGGAACAAATGAAAGATTTGCTGGTTGCCAGATTGTAATTTGAGCAGGATCGCTTAAAGTAGAAACTACTAATTGAATTGGCCTATCTCGAAAGGCATTCCCATTAATTTCACCTTGTGTTCCTTGGGTAAGATCGGGTGGGCCAAACCAAAATTCTTGATCAATTTGCGCGTTTATTTTTGGGGTAAAAACAATTAATCCCAAAATAAATGCTGATAATTTGATGAATTTAGTAGTTGTGAGATTCATTTTAATGAAGCTTGAATTTCAAATGAATAGTGAATAAATTCTAAGACTATACGGTTTTGCACGAATAGGCTCGGTTTGTTACTTGAATGGATTATTAAAGGTTACAAATTAAAGTCTAAATATCCATTTATACGTCATTAACTGTCGTCAAATTAACTTAAAACCTTACGCCCAATTCTTCTGAAAGACTGATAAATAATTGAAACATCATTCGTTATTCTATAATCTTTTGCATACAAAATATTGGTCTGAATGCGCATCTGATCGTCAGACGCCAATTTGCTAAATGGATCCAATGGATTTAAAACACTCATTTTAAGTTTCGGTAATGAATCTGAAATTTTACCAGGTGAATAGCCAACCCAAGTGAATCTGCCAAGTAAACATTGAACTACATTCTTCAGTGCATTTCTAGGCGATTTAGTAACGAACAACAATGGGAAAAATACCAAAAGCATGAATGAAAACGCAATATCCAGAGCACGCTTTTTTCTACGATTTAAAGGTCGGTCTATAGCGTTCAACCCTATCACATAAAGCTCTCCACTTGTTTGTATCGAATTGCTGCCAATAATAAATAAGCTTTCTGGAGGCGCAATTTTATACTCCAATTCAGGATGATTTATTTTCATCATCTGATTCATTATTTCGCTGCTGCTCAGGTCTTTTCCGCAAAATATCAATTCATTTATGCCGAAAATTTCTACCATGTCTTTTAATCTTCCAATATTTCCAGCAAATCCTTTGGGAATATTCTCTTGTTCTGAAGGATTTACCAAGCCTACATAGGAAGTTTTTACTGGCGATTGATTGATTAATGCTTTGATTCTACTCGCTTCCTCAATTCCTCCGATCAGCAGAATGCGTTTCAATTCTCTTCTTTCAGGAAAGATGGTTTTGTAATTAATCAAGTTAATTAATGATCGAAAACCTGATGCTGAAAGCGCTGCCCATGCCGCTCCAATCAAAGTTAAAAACCTTGAATAACGATATGTTTCCGGGAGCAATGCGTAAACCAATAATATAATAACAGTTCCAGTTAAAACACCTCTAACTGCAGCACCAGTGCGATGCGGTTTTTCATATGCGCCGTTTATCCACATACTCATTACCCAAGCAAGGATATAAAGCGGAACAGCAATCCACATAAATGAGTACGGATAATAAATACCGCTTTTTTGTGCCCAATAGGTTTTAAGTACAAACATACCGCCGAAAAAAAGTGTGCCGTCAAGCAATGGAAGCCAGGCTGATCCAGCTAAGCGTTTGAGAATTGAAAAACCAGCACGCAGGTAAACTGCCAAATTAATGAGCAAAGAAAAAGCCTTAGCATTGCTAGGTGAAAAATGCTTCCTAGCAAATATGATCATCGCTTGGTAAAACACAAAAACGTAATTAATCGACGATTTTTTTGTGCTTTCACCCCGATAATGGATAACTCTAGTTTTCGGGTGGTAGTAAATTTTATATCCTGCTAGGGTGATTCTATAACTCAAATCAATATCCTCACCATACATGAAAAAGGCTTCATCTAAGAATCCAGATTTGTCGAGTGCTTCTTTACGCATAAACATAAATGCTCCAGACAAAACTTCAATTTCATTTGTCTCTTCTGCATCGAGGAATCCTAAGTGGTATTTCCCAAACCGTTTTGATTTTGGAAAGACGGTGCTAAGTCCGAAAATTTTATAAAATGCAACTTCAGGTGTAGGTAAACCTCGCTTTGATTCTGGTAAATAATTGCCTTTGCCATCAATTAATTTAACGCCACAAGCTCCTGCATCTGGATGAGCATCCATGAATTGCAGACAGGTATGGAAGGTGTCTTCCTCTACAACAGTGTCTGGATTCAACAACAATACATATTGCCCTTTTGAAACAGCAATCGCTTGGTTGTTGGCTTTCGAAAATCCTGTATTTTGTTTATTGGCAATCAAGATAGCCGTTGGAAACTTCTCTTTCACCATGTCCACCGAACCATCCACAGAGTGATTGTCTACCACGAACACCTCGCCCTCAATTCCATCCATAGCTTTAAATACGGACTTTAGGCATTGTTCAAGAAAATGCTCTACGTTATAGTTAACAATAACGACCGAAAGCTTCATTCAATTAAGGGATATTCATGTATTTGTGGGTCTGCAAAGAAACTCTCCACTTGGGATTGTTTTTCACAAACGCAATGATCTCAGGTAACAAAGCCTCCGATTTACTCCACTCAGGCTGAAGAAACAAAGCGCAATTTGCACCAATTTCTAAGGAGTGTTTTTCTGCCCATTCGAAATCGCTTTTGTTGAATACGATCACTTTCAACTCATCGGCACGCTGTAACATATCTACCCGCGGACCTTTGAATTTCTTAGGTGAAACGCAGACCCAATCGAAAAATCCGCTCATAGGATAAGCTCCAGAGGTTTCTAAGAAAATCGTTAAGCCCTTATTCTTCAGGGCTGAAGTGAGAGGTTCTAGATTGTACATTAAAGGTTCTCCACCAGTGATTACGATCGCTTTTGCTTCATGGCTCATCGCTTTTTCAATCACCTCATCGATAGATCGAAGTGGATGTAAATCTGCATTCCACGATTCCTTCACATCACACCAATGGCATCCAACATCACAACCTCCTAAACGGATGAAATAGGCCGCAAATCCCGTATTGGCTCCTTCACCTTGTATGGTGTAGAAATCTTCCATCACTGGCAATAAAAGGCCTGATTCTAGCGCAACTTGTTGATCTTCAGAGAGTATTCTCATTTATATCAAGGTGTTTCGCTTCCAAGCTTCGAGCGTGTTTTGCATGAGTGCTGCTATAGTCATTGCACCTACACCACCTGGAACCGGAGTAATCCAACTGCATTTTTCAGCAAGTGGCTGGAATTCTGCATCGCCGAGAATTTTATAACCTTTGGGAGAAGAAGGATCAATAACCCTTGTGATACCAACATCTATTACGATGGCGCCAGGTTTTACCATGTCGGCGGTTAAAAATTCAGGTTTTCCTAATGCAGCAACTACTATGTCAGCTTGAAGGGTTATTGATTTTATGTCGGGTGTTTTGCTGTGGCAGAGTGTTACAGTGCAATTTCCTGGGTTTTGATTTCTGCTCAGGAGTACGCTTAATGGTGTACCCACAATATTACTGCGCCCAATCACAACCGCATGTATACCTGATGTGTTAATCTTGTAAAACTCCAAAAGCATCATAATACCTTTCGGAGTTGCAGGTACGAATCCTGGAAGACTTAACAACAAACGCCCTAAACTTCCTGGATGAAATCCATCTACATCTTTGGCTGGATCTATCCGCAGTGTAACTTCATCTGCATTGATATGCTTAGGAAGTGGCAATTGTACAATCATTCCATCCAAAGTAGCATCCGCATTGAGCTTATCAACAGTTTCAATAAGCTCCCTTTGGGTAACAGTTTCAGGGAAGCGAATCAATGTTGATTCAAAACCGATTTCATTACAGGTTTTTACCTTCGAAGCTACATAGGTTTCACTAGCGCCGTCATTTCCAACCAATACTGCTGCCAAATGTGGCTTGCGAAGCCCTTTTGAAATTCCTGCATTTACTTCAGCAGCAATCGTTTCCTTGTATGCTGAGGCGCATTTTTTCCCGTCCAGAATCTGCATTTTATTTACGCATTTTAGGCATGTTGCGCATCATAGCCGACATCGCTGTTGGGTTCGACATCATTCGCATCACTTTTCTGGTTTCTTCGAACTGCTTCAATAATTTGTTTACTTCTTGGATATTGGTTCCACTTCCATCAGCAATACGTTTTCTTCTGCTTCCATTTATAATAGAAGGCTCGTCGCGCTCTTGCGGTGTCATCGACATGATGATTGCCTCAATACTTTTGAAAGCATCATCTTCTATTTCTACATCCTTTAATGCTTTTCCTGCGCCGGGAATCATTCCAACAAGATCCTTCAAATTCCCCATCTTTTTGATTTGTTGAATTTGTTCGTAGAAGTCAACAAAACTGAAGGTGTTTTTCGCAATCTTCTTTTGGAGTTTTCTAGCTTGTTCCTCATCGAAGTTTTCCTGAGCTCTTTCAACAAGCGAAATGATATCGCCCATCCCAAGAATTCGATCTGCCATTCGGTTTGGATAGAAGATATCGAGTGCTTCCATCTTCTCGCCTGTACCAACAAACTTAATTGGCTTGTTTACTACCGAGCGAATTGTAAGCGCTGCACCACCTCTTGTGTCGCCATCGAGTTTGGTTAACACAACGCCATCATAATCGATCCGATCGTTAAAGGCTTTTGCAGTATTCACGGCATCCTGACCGGTCATTGAATCTACAACGAACAACGTTTCTTGAGGCTGAACTGCTTTTTTGACTTTAGCGATTTCGTTCATCATCTCCTCGTCGATGGCTAAACGACCTGCGGTATCTATGATGATTACATTTTTTCCTGTTGCTTTACCATGTGCAATCGCTGCTTGAGCAATTCCTACTGGATCTTTGCTTGCTTCATCGGAATAAACTTCCACCCCGATTTGCTCTCCCAATACTTTTAGCTGGTTGATAGCCGCTGGACGATAAACGTCGCCCGCCACCAACATAACGTTCCTATTTTTCTTGGTTTTAAGATAGTTCGCCAACTTCCCTGAAAAGGTTGTTTTACCACTTCCTTGTAATCCAGCAATTAGAATAATCGCTGGTGTCCCGTTGAGGTTGATGTCGGTTTTATCTCCTCCCATCAAAGCGCTCAATTCATCGTGGGTGATTTTGGTAAGCAATTGCCCAGGAGAAACAGCTGTAAGCACATTCTCGCCAAGCGCTTTTTCTTTTACTCTATCGGTAAAATCTTTGGCGATTTTATAATTAACGTCAGCATCCAACAAGGCTTTGCGAATCTCCTTTACCGTTTCGGCAACGTTGATTTCTGTAATTTTACCCTGTCCTTTAAGTACTTTAAAGGCGCGGTCGAATTTTTCACTTAAATTCTCAAACATGTCTGCTAAATATTTTCTGAAAAGGAGTGCAAAATTACAAAATTGCAGCCCGATCGGTACTTTATTTGTAGCCGCAAAAGTTTCATTTTTTTTATCCATGAAAATCCTTGCCTTTTCATTTCTTTATCTGTCTTTAACATCCTTATATTCACAGGCTAACGATTCGTTGTATCCAATAAAGGGGAGGAAGTACTTTTACTATATCGATGCTTCTTCCAAACCTGTAACCGAAGAAAAATTCACTATAGCCAGGCCTTTTCAAGATGGAATTGCAGTTGCATCTGATAAATCTACATCAGCACTTTTCGACCCTTTGCTTGGATTGGTCAATAATTCTGGCGAATGGATTACCAAAGTTGAATTTGAAAAAATTGAGGAGTTTCGCGAAGGTGTAGCGCCCGCAAAAAGAAAAGGCAAGTGGGGGCTTATTGCATCCGACGGAAAAGTAAGTATGCCTTTCACTTTCGATGAACTCGACAAGCCAAATGATGGATTGATCGGCGTTCGTGTCGGATTCAAATGGGGATACAGTGATTATTTCGGGAACGTAAAATTGTCGCCTAAGTTCGACGAAGTAACTCCTTTTGAGCAGGGTAGGGCTCTTGTAAAATTAGGTAGCCGTTGGATTGTAATTGACCAATCGGGAAAACAAGCCATCAAAGGCGATTGGGATTTCGCAAAGCAATACTCAGAAGGCATTGCTGCGGTAAAATACACAGGAGGTTTGTGGAATTTTATCGACACCGCAGCTCAACGATCATTCCCTGTGGCTTTTAAAGATGTTAGGCCATTCAAAGAAGGAAGAGCCGCTGTTTTGGTGGATGGCTATTGGGGATTCATCGACCACAGCGGCAAAGAAGTTGTTCCTACAGTATATTTCAAAGTAGGCGATTTTTCTGAAGGTTACGCAGCTGTTCAATACAAAGGAAAATGGGGATATGTAGATCGATATGGCAAAGTAATCGTTCGTGCAATCTACAATCAAGCTGAACCATTTAAACATGGATTAGCCAGAGTAAAAGACAGCATTGGAAGATACCACTACATCAATAACCAAGGCCTAATAGTCCATTCAGAGTATTAACAAAAATTACATTCTTTCGGGCATTTCAATTCCCAATAATCCCATTGCTTTTTCTAAGGTCTGTCCAGTTTTTCTCGCCAGTTCAAGTCTGAATGATGCTAGATCTTTGTTTTCCTCTTTTAGAATGCTGAATTCATGGTAAAAGTGGTTGAATTGCTTGGCCAATTCGTAGGCATAATTAGCGACCAATGAAGGATTGTAGCTATCTGCTGATGCCTGAACTGTTTCATGAAACTGCTCGAGTGTCCTGATTAATGTACGATGCGCTGGTTCGTTTTCTATTGATGAAGGATTGTATGATTCATCAAGGATTCCATGAGCTTTGCGTATCACGCTTTGAATTCGAGCAAAGCTATATTGGATGAATGGACCAGTGTTTCCATTGATATCTATCGATTCGGCAGGATTAAATACCATACGTTTTTTAGGATCTACCTTCAAAATGAAGTATTTCAACGCTGCCATTCCGATTCGCTCATACAACTTCGTCAATTCATCGCTATTGCTGGTTTCTGTTTTCCCGAGCTCTTCCGATTTCTTTTTTGCCTCTAAAATGACTTCGTCGATCAGGTCATCGGCATCAACTACGGTTCCTTCGCGGGATTTCATTTTTCCAGTTGGAAGATCAACCATTCCATACGACAAATGGAAGATCCCATCAGCCCAAGCATATCCAAGTTTACGAAGAATTAGTTGCAGTACTTTGAAATGATAATCCTGCTCATTACCAACTACATACACATAGTTTCCTGCATGGTATTCTTCAGCTCTAAGCAATGCAGTGCCTAAATCTTGGGTCATGTATACTGAAGTGCCATCTGATCGAAGCAGAAGTTTGTGGTCGAGTCCCTCAGCGGTGAGGTCGATCCAAACTGAACCATCTTCTTTTTTATAAAGCACACCAGAACTCAAACCCGAATCAACCAGTTCTTTCCCTAATAGGTAGGTTTGAGATTCGTAATAGATTTTATCGAAGCTTACACCTAATCTTTTGTAGGTAACATCAAATCCTTGATACACCCAACCATTCATGGTTTTCCATAGTTGAATAGTTGCCTCATCTCCAGCTTCCCATTGCCGAAGCATTTCAGCCGCTTCTTTCATCAAAGCGGTTCCAGAATTGGCCAACAACTTTAATTCTCCTTTGAGCTCTTCCTTTTTTTCTGCAGTTGATTGATTGTATTTTTCGACAATCGCAGTGGCTTTCAAGGTTGATTTTTCATCTAAGTCGATGAAATCACCTGCTAGAATTTTCGATAAAATGGGCTCCGACTGAATTTTTAATGCTTTGTCGAATTCAACATAGTATTTCCCAATCAAATGATCTCCTTTGATTCCAGATGATTCGGGCGTTTCGTTAAGTCCAGATTTTTGCCAAGCAATCATCGATTTACAAATGTGGATCCCTCGGTCATTCACGAGATTCACTTTGATCACCTTTCTACCTGATGCCTCAATAATGTTGGCAACTGCTGCGCCTAGTAAATTGTTTCTAACATGCCCAAGATGCAAGGGCTTGTTTGTGTTCGGAGATGAATATTCGATCATTACCGGAGCTTTATTCAAATCGGGTTCAGTTGCATCTGCAGTGTACCCATTCAAGTAAGTGATCCAGAACTTGAAAGTTAAGTTAATATTAAGAAATCCGTTAGCTATATTATATGAGCCAGCTTCTGGATTTTCCATACAAAAAGCATCACCAATTTCTTGGGCTGTTTGAGCTGGAGTCTTTCCAGATAGCTTTGTTAAACCAAAACAAACTAAGGTAAAGTCACCTTCAACGTCCTTCCTTGTTGGTTGAATAACCAATGGATTGCTTCCAGTATTTCCGTAAAGGCCAATTATGGTTTTGCCAAGCGCATTGCTCAGCCATTGTTCAGGTTTTATCATGGTTTTGCGTTGAGTGCTGCATCAGTAGCCGCATCAAGTATCATAAAGGCAGTTTCTGCCATTGAGTTTTCAGTGTCGAGTGTTGGATTGATTTCTACAATTTCAAAGCAACATACTTTGGGATTGCTGCATAGTCCAACCATTAATTCTCGTGCTTCTTTTGCTCTAAGTCCGTTGGGCACTGGTGTTCCAGTTCCTGTTGAAATTTTCGGATCGAGGCTATCAACATCAAATGACACATAAATACGATCGCAATGTGCGAGGTAGTCGAACGATTCTGCGATAATTTCTTCAACTCCTTTTTGGCGTAACTCTTTGGTGCTGATATTTTTAACTTTGTTTTTGGCAATTAAATGATCTTCTTGAGATTCTGTGTCTCTTACACCTATATATATGAGGTCGCGGTAATTGATCTTTGGAGAGACACCACCTGAAAGTTTGAGTTTCTCCCAAAGTTCGATAGTTTTCTCATCCAATTCGTTGCTCTGCACTTCCAAGTTGTCTTCAGCCAAAGCAGTTGCAAGTGGCATTCCGTGCATGTTTCCAGAAGGAGTGGTGAAAGGCGAGTGCAAGTCAGCATGTGCATCAATCCAGATTACTCCGAGGATTTCTTCAGGAAATGCAGACTTGATTCCTGCAATTGTTCCACCAGCTGTACTATGGTCTCCGGCCAAAACGATTGGGAATAGTTGATCCTTTTTAATCACTTTTGAAACTGCTTTTGCTAATCTTTCATAGATTTTAATGATACCTCTTATTCGCTTCGCATATTTGAACTTTACCTTCTCAAGTAGAAGCCAGTTCTCATCTACTACCTCTATAACTTCATGTCTTCTGAAGTAATCACTTTCCAAATCAATAGCTGCGATCTTCAAAGCATCTACCCCCAGACTGGCGCCACGGGTTCCAGCACCTAATTCTGAACGGACTAAAATAAGCCTTGCATTTCTCATATATCTGGTTTAGTTACATTTCTCTGATGATCGTATAAGTAACTTACTTACTTTTGCAATACAAAATACTCTAACCCAACAAACTTTGCCCTTCAATGGATATGAAAAACAAATACGAAGACCTGATTAAGCAGACTTTTGAGTTTCCACAGCCAGGTTTCGATGTTCAGGACAATGAGTTACATTTTAATGGTATTCCACTGATGGATGTCATTGAACAGTACGGAACGCCCCTAAAAATCTCGTATTTGCCGAAAATCAGCGAACAGATTCAAAAGGCAAAAATAATGTTTAATGTGGGAATGGCAAAGGCCGACTACAAAGGCAAGTACGTTTACTGCTATTGCACCAAGAGTTCTCAGTTTTCATTTGTCTTAGAAGAGGTATTAAGTAACGATGTTCACATCGAAACTTCTTCAGCCTATGATATGCCTATTATTAAGGAGTTAAATGCACGTGGATTGTTGCCAAAAGACAAATACATTATTTGCAATGGCTACAAAAGACCAATGTACCAGGAGTTTATTGTAGAACTGAAAAATGAAGGATTTGAGAACCTGATCCCGATTTTAGATTCTAAGAATGAAATCAATTACTACAAAGAACACCTGAAAGGGCAAACCAAAATAGGTATTCGTATCGCATCAGAAGAAGAACCAACGTTTGAATTTTATTCTTCAAGACTTGGTATCCGATACAAAGACATTCTTCAATTTTATGAAGAACAAATCAAACCAGATTCAAGGTTTGAACTTAAAATGTTGCATTTCTTTATCAATTCAGGGATTCGCGACAATGTTTATTACTGGAGCGAACTATCGAAGTGTTTGCAAGTTTATTGCGACCTGAAAAAGATCTGTCCAGAGTTAGATTCTCTCAATATTGGTGGTGGTTTGCCTATCAGAAATTCACTCGCATTTGAATTCGATTACGAATACATGGTGGAGGAAATTATTCGTCAGATCAAGGCATTCTGTAACCAACAAGGAGTTGATGAGCCCAATATTTTTACTGAGTTTGGCTCATTTACAGTTGGAGAAAGTGGAGCAACTTTGTTTTCAATTATCGATCTAAAACAACAGAATGATACTGAAAGTTGGTACATGATCGATAGCTCATTCATCACTACGCTTCCCGACACTTGGGGAATTAACCAGCGTTTTATTTTGCTTGCCATTAACCATTGGAACACAGAATATAAGCGTGTCAATTTGGGTGGTTTAACTTGCGATTCGCTCGATTATTACAACGCTGAAGCTCATATTTCACAAGTCTTTCTGCCAAAAGTGGAGGAGGAAGAAATTCTTTCAAATCCACTGTATATAGGTTTCTTCCACACAGGAGCATACCAAGAATCTCTTGGAGGTTATGGCGGAATTCAACACTGCCTGATTCCAGCACCTAAGCATGTGATAATTTCTAAGGATGAAAATGGAGAGTTAAGCACATACATCTTTGGAAAGGAACAAAGCTATAAGTCGATGCTAAAAACGCTTGGTTATTTTTAATCTTCTGGTGATGAAACCGGCAATAGTTTTCCTTCTTTTTCTCTTCTCATCTATCTCCTCAATTGCACAGTCTTTCGAAGGAAGGATTGTCTACAAAATCAACATCAAAGGCGATTTTTCACCTCAAGAAAAAATGATGCTTCCAAATGAGGCAAAGTTGTTTACTAAAGGCGATCAATCACGCATGGAGATGAGTTTGGGTTTAGGAATGAGTACCACGACTATTTCTAATTTAAAAACCGGAGATGCAATCTCTTTAATGAATTTTCTAGGCTCAAAGTATGCGATAGAATCGAAAGGAGTAGATGAAAATCGAGATGAGTATATGAAGAATGCTAATCTTGAGATCACTAAAGAGAGTAAAGCAATTGCAGGGTATACTTGCAAAAAGGCTATAGTTTCTTATACTGATCCTCAAACAAAAAACACTACCGAAATCGAGGTTTGGTTTACCACAGAATTGAATTTCAACAATGATTTTGTAAAAGGACCGTTTCAGAAAATTGAGGGCGCAATGCTTGAATTCAATTTGTTACAACAAGGCATCAATATGAATTTTCAAGCTACCTTGGTTAGCTTAGAAAAAGTAAACGATAGGCAATTTGAAGTTCCAGATGGATACAAGAAATTGACCCAAGATGAATTAATGAAAATGATGGGTGGGAAGTAATTTTTACTGTTGATAAAACTGTAGAAAAGCCTTCACTCGAGGGCTTTTTTCATATCTGTATGTAACGAATTTTGTACGTTACAGAATAATCCAATCGAACCTATGGCTTTAAAGGCAAACAGACTAAAATCAGAAGGAACTGAGGCAGCGCCTGATCCTGGCAAAAAGCCAGGGAACGGAACAGCTAAGTCTGGCAAGCCAAAATCGCCAGCAACCAGCTTCTTGGATATTTTTCGATCCGAAAGATTCGTGAGAATTACCGGGCTATTCTTGCTGTTGTTTTCATTGTTCTTGCTTTTTGCCTTCGTGTCACACTTTTTTAATTGGCGCCACGATTTCGATAAGGTAAGCGATGTGCCTTGGTTTGATCTAATGTCGGACAATAAAACTGAGGTTAGTAATAGGATGGGAGAAATCGGCGCGCTGATGTCATTTTTCTTTATTCACCAGTGGTTCGGAATATCAGCCATCCTCATTCCATTTTATGTCTTTTTGGTGGCATTCAAAATGTTCTTTAATATCACTCTGCTTCCAATGTGGAAGACATTCACATACTCGCTTTTCGCTCTGGTCTTCGTCTCTGTTACATGTGCATTGCTTTTCAATGAAGATTTAATGTATGGAGGCTTTGGTTTCCATTTGTTCGATTATATCAGGTCGATTTTAGGTAAGCCCGGAGTAGTACTAATATTGGTTTTTTCTCTGGTGGTTTTCTTAATGTTGGCGTTTGATTTTAACTTCAAACTTCCTGAGAAAGGCGCTTTAGCATCAGATCATTCGGTTCAGGAAATGCCTCAAGCTGCGGCAGGAAATAAAATGCGCGGTGGCTTGTTCGGAAAAAAGGATGAAACTGAAGAGGAGTTAATTGAAGAGGATGATGTAACCGACGACGACGACGAGTTGGAAGAGGATGAGCAGCCTTGGATAGATGAAGTTCCTGAGACTATAGAATTAACTGCTGGTAAGGCGGTTTCAGCATCTGCTCACGCTGGTGCAATGCCGACGTTAGAAATCAATATGCCTGATTTTCCAGAGGAAGCAGAGGAAGTTATCCCACAAAAAACTGATCCAGAGCCAATTGAATTGTCAGAACCGACTTTGTTAACCGAGGAGGATAAAGAAAGAATGAACCTTACGGCCGTTCTCGGAGAAAACCAAGAATTCGACTTGGGTGATTATGATCCAACGCTTGACCTTTCTTCTTATCAATATCCAGGGGCCGATTTGTTGGAAAACCACGGTTCCAATAAAGCCAAAGTTGACAAGGCTGAATTGGAAGCTAACTCAAATCGAATCATCGAAACGTTAAAGAGTTACAACATTGAAATTGCTAAGATTAGCGCTAGCGTTGGTCCAACTGTAACCTTGTACGAAATTATTCCTGCAGCAGGTGTTCGAATTTCCAAGATTAAAAATCTTGAAGACGATATCGCGCTAAGTCTTTCGGCTTTGGGTATCAGGATTATCGCACCGATGCCCGGAAAGGGTACAATTGGAATTGAGGTGCCAAACCAAAATCCTGAAATTGTTGCCATGAAGACACTCATTACCAGTGAGAAATTCATGAATACAACCATGGATTTACCGGTTGCACTTGGAAAAACAATTTCCAATGAGAATTTCGTTGCCGACTTGGCAAAGATGCCTCACCTGCTCATGGCGGGTGCCACCGGACAAGGAAAGTCGGTTGGTTTGAATGCCATTCTTGTTTCTCTGCTCTATAAAAAGCACCCTTCACAAATCAAGTTCGTACTTGTAGATCCCAAAAAGGTAGAGCTCACCCTTTTCAATAAAATTGAACGCCATTTCTTGGCCAAACTCCCTAACAACGAGGATGCAATTATCACCGATGTTAAAAAGGTTGTTTATACTCTCAATTCTTTGTGTGTGTTGATGGATCAACGCTATGAGTTGTTGAAGATGGCCATGGTGAGAAATATCAAGGAGTATAATGCCAAATTCTTAAGCCGAAAACTCAATCCAAAACTCGGTCACCACTTCATGCCTTACATTGTTTTGGTTGTGGATGAGTTTGCAGATTTGATTATGACTGCTGGGAAGGAAGTAGAACTTCCAATTGCAAGATTGGCCCAATTGGCTCGTGCAATCGGAATTCACTTGATCATTGCAACCCAGCGACCTTCGGTGAATATTATCACCGGAACAATCAAAGCCAATTTCCCAGCGCGAATCGCATTCCGTGTAACTTCTAAAATCGACTCTAGAACAATCCTCGATTCGGGTGGAGCCGACCAGTTAATAGGTCGAGGAGATATGTTGTTTTCAACAGGTAGCGATCTGATTCGTCTTCAATGTCCATTTGTTGATACCCCTGAAGTTGATAAGATTTGCGATTTTATTGGTGGACAAAGAGGGTATCCATCTGCATTTATTCTTCCAGAATACATCGACGAAAATGCTGAACATGAAGAAGATTTTGACATTGGCGACCGCGATTCGATGTTTGAAGATGCGGCTAAAATTGTTGTAAATCATCAGCAAGGTTCAGCCTCTTTGCTACAGCGAAAGCTGAAACTTGGCTACAATCGCGCAGGTCGAATTGTAGATCAATTAGAAAAAGCCGGAATTATCGGGCCATTCGAAGGAAGTAAAGCGCGAAAAGTTTTGTTCAGCGATATTACTTCATTGGAACAGTTTTTGAAAAGTCAGAATAACGATCTTTGATGCCATGAAAAATAATCTCATTCTTTGTTTTCTATTGTTTGTTTCTGCTGGTCTACTTAATGCTCAGCAGGATAAGAAAGCCAAGCAGATACTAGATAAATTGAGCGCTAAAACACGCTCTTACAGTGCAATTAAAGCTGATTTTTCCTATTCACTTGTAAACAAGGATCGAAAAATCAACAAAGTTCAAAATTGGAAATTATGGCTCAAGGGCGAAAATTACAGACTTGACATGGGCGATCAATTGTTGATCAGTGATGGCAAGGTTGTTTGGAAAATCTTAAAAGCCGATAAAGAGGTAGAAATCAGTTTGCCAACTTCTGGTGAGGATGCTCTTAATCCTAAGAATGTATTTACGATGTACGAGAAGGGATTTAAAAACAAATACATCAAAGAAGGTAAAGTCGGAACAAAAGCGGTTCACATCATTGAATTGTATCCATTAACTCCCAAAACGAAAGACTATAATACCATTCGACTTTATATTGATAAAGCACAAATTCAGGTGATTAAATCTGAGATTGTAGGGAATAACGGAAACCTTTACACATACGATATCAAAAAGTTTACTGTAAACGAAACATCAGCAGCAGGATTTTTCACCTTTAGTAAAACAGAATTTCCAGGCTTCGAGGTAAACGATTTGAGATAACTGGAATTCAGTTTATTTAGCCCATTGTAACCCTTTCTTCAAAAGAGAAAGGGTTTTTTCTTCTGGTGAACCAGCTTCTGTTTGAAAGTCGTAAGTCCAATTCGCTTGGTTAGGAAGACTCATCAAAATCGATTCTGTTCTTCCTCCAGTTTCTAGTCCAAATCTAGTTCCTCTATCATAAACCAAATTAAATTCAACGTAACGACCTCTTCGAAGAAGTTGCCAATTTCGCTGCGTCTCATTAAAGGGTAAATGATGCAATTCGGACATGAATTTTGTGTAAACAGGGGCGAAAGTTTTGCCGACATCTAATACGAAATTGAACAACTCTTCTTTGTTTAACCCTCTTGTTTCTTGATTCAGTCGATCGAAGAATATTCCGCCAATTCCTCGGGTTTCATTTCTGTGTTTAATAAAGAAATAATCATCGGCCCAGACTTTAAATTCTGGATAATAATCAGGATTGTGCTTGTCGCAAGTATTTTTGAGTGCCTGATGGAAAGTTCTGGCTTGGTCTTCCTGAATATAGTGAGGGGTTAAATCAATGCCTCCACCGAACCAATATTCACCTCCATCCATCTCGAAATATCTGATATTCATATGGATAATTGGCACCATCGGATTGTTTGGATGCAATACAATTGAAACACCTGTAGCGAAAAAAACACCTGGTTCAACTCCCAACGATTTCGCTGCTTGTGGGTTTAAAGGACCTTCAACAGCCGAAAAATTCACACCACCCTTTTCGATGATTTTTCCATTTTCTACAATGGATGACAATCCGCCACCGCCTTCTTCGCGCTGCCATTCATCAAATCTAAACTTCCCAATCCCATCTGCTGCTTCAAGCCTAGAAATAATATCAATTTGAAGCTTTTTGAAGGCTTCTTCAATCTGCACCTTATTCATTTTCAATTCAATTTCTTGGAAACAAAATCGTCAAGCTGAAGCACATTTACATACTTGTTTTCCACGCCATTGCCTTTTCCAGATCTTCTGAAAACATAGCAAGAGTTGAATCCACATTGCACGTCCAATGTTTCAAGACATGAAAGATCAATTTTTTCGAATCGGGTTAATGCGTCGCAGAAATACAATGTCGCATCAAAGCCTTGAAATGCATAATTTGTAGGCTCTCCTTTAAATTCATCTCTAAATTTTTTCTGGAATGATTTAGATTTCGCTGAACTTAAGTCGGCTTTTGTTGGAGCGGCATATGTGAAATTCAAGTTGTTTAAGTGGTCGAATTCTATATTTTCATAGCCATTCCACTCGTTTAAACCAACCAAAGTAATGCGTTTCCCAAGTCGGCTGTTGCTCAATCTCGCAATTGCATCTATCACCTGAACCTGAACAGTGGTTGGAAAAATGATAATATTTTCGCTAGATTCATCAAGGCTACTCACCAAGTCGTTTACGCCCGAATAGGTTACTTCCTTGTATTTTCCTTCTGGTAAATTTCCTTCGCTTTTGAAAATTTGCGCAATCCAATTTGCTGCGTCTTGATCTTTTGCGTTAGAATTCCTGATGAGTGTAAATTTTGCCGACTTTTTCTCTTTTAGCATAAATCTGCTCAACTCTTCAAGCAGGGTTTGTTGATCAGGAGTAATTTTTATAGCATTTGGTGCATTTTCTAAAATGGCATCACTCTGCGAAAAAGGCGAGACAATAGGAATACCTTTCTTATTAGCAAATCCTGAAACCATTTTAAAGTCGGATGCATACAGTGGACCAATAATCAAATCGGATTCTTGAAATTCAGGTTTCTCAATAATTCTTGAAATAGCACCCGAATCGGATTGTGTATCAAAAATTCTAGCTTGAATAGAAAATCCGGCTTGTTTCAGTGAATCCAATGCTAGTTTACATCCGCTGTAGAAGTCTAAACCAATCTTACTTTTCGAATTCATTTCTTCCCCAGAAGCGAAGAATGGCAATAAGAACGCAACCTTAATTGATCTGCTAGATCCCTTGGGTTTTTCTTTACAAATTACCGCAGCAACTTCTGGAACAAACGATTTTAATTGTTCTGGAGTTTCTGGTTCAGCCTCTTTGTTGATTTGTTGTTCAGTCTTTTCAGGTTGTTTTCCTCCCGACTTCGGGTTGATCTTCAAAACTGCTCCAACTTTAAGTCCTGCTCTTGATTCTGGATTCTGCCGAAAGAGTTCATCTGTAGTGAGCCCATACTTTTTCGCAATACTAAATGCAGTTTCACCAGCTTTAACTAGATGCTCGATGCTGGCATTTCGCTTAGGACTTTCGTTTTTACCCTGAAATTCAACGAAGCCCATGGGGATCCTAATCACCATTCCAGTTTTTAAACCATTGCTTAATTCGGGATTGATAGCAATGATTGAATCCTGAGGTGTATTGGTTTCCTTCGATAGGGAATAAAGTGTTTTACCCTTTTGGATTTTTACATACTTCACCATTCGCCCATTCCATTCATACAATCTGCTTGTATCTTGTTGTGAATAAGCGTGGTTCGTTAAAAACGAAGTGAAGGTGAGCAGTAAAATCAGGTTTTTTATCATTCCCATTCGATAGTTGCAGGAGGTTTTGAGCTGATATCAAAAACTACACGGTTAATTCCTTTAACGCGGTTGATGATCTCGTTAGAAATTTTACCGAGCAAAGCATGCGGAAGATGCGAAAAATCTGCCGTCATTCCATCATGAGAAGTAACTGCACGCAAACAGATTACATGTTCATAAGTACGTTCATCGCCCATTACTCCAACACTTTTAACAGGAAGGAAGATGGCACCAGCTTGCCACACATTTTTATATTCGCCCGATTGTTTCAGGTTATCGATAAAGATTGCATCAGCTTCTTGAAGAATTTGCACCTTTTCATGTGTGATATCTCCCAAAATTCGAATTGCTAAACCAGGACCTGGAAACGGGTGTCTATTCAGAATTTCTGGTTTTAAGCCCAATGCCAAACCTACTTTGCGAACCTCATCCTTAAATAAGGAACGCAATGGTTCAACAATTTTCAACTTCATAAAGTCGGGTAAACCTCCAACATTGTGATGCGACTTGATTGTTGCTGATGGTCCTTTTACCGAAACTGATTCGATTACATCAGGATAAATTGTTCCTTGCCCAAGAAAAGTAACCCCATCAATTTTATTTGCTTCTTCATCGAATACTTCAATGAAAAGTCGACCAATTGTTTTGCGCTTTTGTTCTGGATCCTCAATGCCTTTTAATGCATCAATAAATCTATCGCCTGCCGAAACTCCATGGATTTGTAAACCCATTTCGGTGTAGCCATGCAACACTTGTTCATATTCGTTTTTACGAAGTAGTCCGTTGTCGACAAAAATGCAAAACAGCTGATTCCCAATAGCTTCATGAAGCAGCAATGCCGCAACAGATGAATCCACTCCACCGCTCAAGCCAAGTACAACTCTCTCATGACCAATAGTGTTGCGGAGTTCCTCAATGGTTGAGCTAATGAATGAATCTGGCGTCCAATCTTGAACACATCCACAAATGGTGCACACGAAATTTTGTAAGAGCATTTTACCATCGGCAGAGTGTGTTACCTCAGGATGAAATTGAATCCCGTAAACTCGATCTGATTCTCTTTCGAATGCAGCTACCGGAATATCATCGGTAGATGCTGAAATCTGAAAGTCTGAAGGCACCGATTGGATAGAATCACCATGCGACATCCATATCTGAGAGTTTTCAGGAATGCCATTCAATAAGCGACTTGTTCCTTTTACTTGTAAAAAACTTCTTCCGTATTCGCGTATTTGAGAGCGTAATACTTCACCTCCAAATCGATCGGCAATGTACTGAGCGCCATAGCAAACGCCCAGAATTGGAAGTTTGCCCCAATAAGGCTTTAGATCAATTTCAGGAGCATCGGACTCTTTTACCGAATGCGGGCTTCCTGATAAAATAATACCCTTTACGGATGATCCAGGAATTGGAAAATTGTTGTAAGGATGTATTTCACAATACACATTAAGCTCTCGTATTCTCCTCGCAATCAGTTGAGTGTATTGAGATCCAAAGTCTAAAATCAATATGGTTTCCTGCATGCGCAAATATAATCACCTGGTTTGCTAAAAACAGGTATTGACAATTAATTTACATACGAAATTGTTGGAAATTAAACAGATCAGGTAAATTCGCAGTTCTTTGCTAGCCTGAATTCACATGAAAAGAAATTTAATTTCCCTGACATTGCTTTGTTTTTTCTCGCAATGGTCTGTTTCACAAAACATTACAACTTGTTTTGAGATCACTAGAATACTCGTTGATGCCTGTCCTTCTGATGAGGGACTTAATGAGCAGGTCTCATTTCAGGTTGGTCCCAACGCATTAAATGTTTCAGATCTACAAGTTGTTTGGCCAAATGCATCAAATTCTTGGGCTGGTGTTTGTCAAGACGCAAGCACAACCAACAAGGTGAATCAGCTGAATGGCACTGTAAATTCTTGTGGATTTATTCGTGAACCGCAAAATGGCTTGTTACCAGCGAACAGCAAGGTATTGCTATTTACAAGTTCGACTGCTGATGTAACAGGTCTTTCCTTCGCAGGCTTAACTGATACACTTTACGTGATCTTTCATTGTGGAGGAAGTGTTGCTGGAAATTTTGCAAATTTTGGTACAGGCATCCGCACGCTAACGATGAGTTTTAATAATCCTGCAGGATGTACCGATGTTGTATCATACGACCGTGCATTATTAGTTGATGCTGCAGGTAATCCCGGCACAGGAAATGGGGCAACAGTGTTGTTCAATAGTGAAGGCACCGCTAGCTACATTTCTGATGGATGTAATCCTTTTTCAGAACCTGTTTCTGCCGCATGGACGAATCCGGGCACCGTATGCAATACTGCTCAACCAATTGATTTAAATGCATTGGTTACAGGATCTTCTGGAGGAACGTTTTTCGGAAATGGCGTAAGTAATGGTTTCTTTAATCCTGCGGGACTTACCGGTAATCAAGTGATTTCATATATTGTTGGTTCTGGGAGTTGTTTGGTAGAATCGCAACAAACCGTTTTTGTTAATTCTGGTGGTGATGCAACATGGAATTCTCCCGGAGCACTTTGCGGACAGTCGGATCCAATCAACTTAAATTCTTATGTTACTGGAACGGCTGGAGGCACATGGTCTGGTAATGGAATTGCTGGTCCGATTTTGTTCCCTGATGGCATTAACGGTCCACTAACAATTACCTATACCGTTGGAAATGGCTCTTGCGTAAGCTCTTCTACCCAAGTACTTAATGTTGTGAATTCTGTGTCGGGCCCATCAATTAGTGGAGGCCCGAATTTCTGTAATGGTGCATCAACCACCCCCGCTTTAACTGCAAATGGTCTTTTCGGCGCTACTTTTAATTGGTATTCAAACTCTGGGCTCACCAACTTAGTCTCTACTGGTTCTGTATACAATCCACCGCTAGGTGTGAATGCTACATATTATGTAACACAGTTTTTTGTTGGCTGTAACGTAATTGCTACTCCAGTGAATGTAACATTTACCGACGCACCAGCTGCACCAGTAACAACTACTGAAATAAACTTTTGTCCTGGTTCACCATTGCCACAGTTGAGCGCAACTGCATCGTCAACAATAACTTGGTATAACGATCAAGCACTAACTCAAGTGATTGGAACTGGAGCAACATTTCAACCACTCGAGTCGCAAGCACCAACTATTTTTGTTTTGGCGGGTACAGGTTCTTGCAGAAGTGCAGCGGTTCAAATCAATTTGAATGGCCAGCAAGTTTCAGCTGCTTGGTCGGCTCCTTCATCAATTTGCAGTTCGGCAAGTCCAATTGATCTGTCGACATTGGTTACTGGAACACCGGGTGGAACTTGGTCTGGCCAAGGCGTTACCGGTTCATCATTTAATCCTTCAGGCCTTAATGGTGCAATCGTTATCACTTATGCAGCTGGTTCTGGAGCCTGTATCGTTGAATCTCAGCAAACAATTCAAGTTAATGCCGGTGGAGATCCGGCTTGGACGACACCAGGGGCACTTTGTAATGTAACCGATCCAATTCAATTAAACGATTGGCTTACAGGTACTCCAGGCGGGACTTGGACAGGAACAGGTGTGGCTGGAACATTGCTTTTCCCTGATGGTTTAAATGGTCCGATTTCGATTACTTATTCTGTTGGAGCCGGTGCATGTATTAGTGTTCTAACGCAAACAGTGAATGTAATCTCTTCAGTTGGAGCTCCAAGTGTTTCCGGATCAACCACATTTTGTGATGGAGATCAACCAACAGCGATAACAGCGAATGTTTTGCAAGGAGCTGAAGTAAATTGGTATAGTGATGCTGCTTTGAATAATCTGGTTCAAACTGGAAATGGTTTTATTCCGACTTTGAATGTTGATGCTACATATTATGTAACTCAAAGCTTCCCAGGATGCGCGAGTGCTTCAACTCCAGTGAATGTTGCCTTTAATGAAACGCCTGCTGTTCCAGTTACAGAAACCAATGTGGTGTATTGCACTGGGTTGGCGCTGCCTTCATTATCTGCAACAGCTTCTGGAACGATTACATGGTACAATGATCTAGCTTTAACACAATCTTTGGCAACAGGTGCAACTTATCAGCCTGATTTGGCAATCCTTCCCGATTTGTACGTTCAGGCAGCTGAAGGCAATTGCCGAAGTGCTGTGGTAACGATACAATTTACTGAAGCCCCTTTAGTTACCGCCGAAATAATCAATACATCCTCTTTGGTGACCTGCGATTTTCAACCAGTTGTTTTAACCACCAATGCCACAGAAGGAATTCTTTGGTCTACAGGTGAAACGACTTCGACTATCACGATCAATGCAGGCGGTACTTATACATTAACAGTAACAGGAGCCTGCAATGCAGATTCTGATCAATTGATTTTTGTAGACAATGGTGTTACTGCCGATTTTGATTTATCAGACGACAATGGAGTTGCTCCTATGACGGTGCTTGCAATAGATGCTAGTTTAAATGCAGATCAGTCTGTTTTTTATCTAGATAACTCAGCAGATGTGGTTTCTACAGGAAATCCATTTGTATTGCAAGATGAAGGTGAATATGTTCTAAAAATAGTGGCTTCAAATAATGAAGGATGTATAGATTCATTGTCGCGAACAATTACTGTAATCTCCGGCAACTTGGTGGTTGCTATCCCAAATAGCTTTACTCCGAATGGCGATGGATTTAACGACAATTTCATTCCTAAAATCAATGGAATGTCAGAATTGAGTTTTGCGATTTTTAATCGTTGGGGAAGTGAAGTTGTAAATTGGAACGATGTGAATGGAAAGTGGGATGGTGCTATCAATGGCAATCCATCACCAGATGGGGTTTATTTCTATGTAATGAAAGGAAAAGATCTTTTGGGAAGCTCGATCGAGAAGTCGGGAAGCATCACGATCAAAAGATAAAGCAACGCAGCTTTCTTAAAGTCCTATGTAACTTTTGATAGGATTTTGTATTTTATTTAAGGAACCTGAAAGAACGAATCTACCAAATTTCGGTCTTTCAGGTTTTTTTGTGTTGTTATGGAAAGGGTGGTGATAAGTAAGAACACCTTTGTCTTTATCAGAACAGTTTCAAAAGCAGAACGTAAATTGGATCATCTTAAAGAAAGAGGTTAATAATTCTGCATGTAACAACTCTACAAGGCCATGAAATTAGAACAAATGAGCTGGGATTCATCCAATGGATGGGTTAGGTCTCAAACATCAAACGGAGTTAAGGATCCTCAATTGGTTCTTGTTTTTGCCTCTACAGCGCAGTTTAAATCAGCTGAACAAATCAATGCTTTAAAGGAAATATTTCCTGGCGCAGGATTTATGGGATGTTCAACTTCTGGAGAAATAGCTGGTACTAAAGTTAGAGACGAGTCGGTAGTTGCAACAGCCGTTCAATTCGAAAAAGGCGCTTTGTCGTTTGTTAGTGTACCAGTTCATTCATCTGAAAACAGTTTTGAAAGTGGTCAGAGTTTAATAGATAAGCTTCCGAAAGAAGGACTACGTCATGTATTTGTACTTTCCGATGGGCTAAACGTAAACGGCTCTGAGCTCGTTAGAGGTTTGCGGTTAAACCTGCCAAAAGAAGTGGCTGTTACTGGCGGACTAGCAGGCGATGGAGCAGATTTCAAGGAAACCTTTATTCTTGATAAAACAGGTACGCCATCTAGCCATATGGTTACGGCAATTGGTTTTTACGGTGATGATCTCCAGTTTGGTTATGGATCTTTTGGAGGCTGGGATACTTTTGGTATTGACCGGCAAGTAACAAAGAGCAAGAACAACGTCTTGTTTGAAATTGATGGACAGCCAGCGCTTTCTTTGTATAAGTCGTTTTTGGGTGAAAGTGCTAACAATTTACCAGCATCTGGTCTTTTGTTCCCATTAAGCCTGCGATCTAGAGCTGATGAATTGCCCGTTGTTCGAACGATACTTTCGGTAAATGAAGAAGACCAAAGCATCACATTTGCTGGTGATTTACCAGAAGGTTCTTTTGTTCGAATGATGAAGGCTAATACAGAAAGAATTATTCAAGGTGCAGTGAAGGCGGCTGAAACAACCATGCTTTCGGCTGAAACAACCGCTCCAGATTTAGCTATACTAATTAGTTGTGTAGGGCGGAAATTAGTCCTAAAGCAAATGGTTGAAGAAGAAGTAGAAGGGGCTGCCGAAGTTTTAGGTGCAAAGCAAATAACAGGGTTTTATTCCTATGGTGAAATTTCGCCGTTTTCTGAAAATGCTGCTTGTGAATTGCACAACCAGACGATGACAATCACCACTATTTCAGAACGTTGATCTGATTATGCATCGACTTCTACAAAGACAAATAACTAAGTTACTGCCTGAGGATTTGAAATCCAGATCTGATCTCCAAGAATTCTTGGATGCAGTGAGCAGGGCTTATCTAGACTATGATGCAGATCATGATCAGATCGAAAGAACGCTTGAAATTAGCTCGAACGAATTATTTAAAGCAAACCAACAACTCAATGAAAGCAATGCTTCGCTGGAAGCAAAAGTTGAATTAAGAACCTCCGATTACGAGAAACTGAATTCAGAATTGCTGAATGAAATTGAAGTACGAAAAATTAGAGAACAGGAACTTCATGAAACAGATTTGATTTTGTCTGTGTCCAATGATGCAGCTACCCAACTTCTTATAGTTCCTGTATTTAAAGAGGCCATTCATTCAGCATTGATGTTGTTTGCTCCTGTGGTTCATGCGGATCGAGTGTTCTTATTTGAAAAAGAAGAAATTCGAAGCAAAGAACAAATTTACAATGAGCGCTTTTCATGGACTTCTGAAACAGGCGCTTTGCTTGACGATCCATCTAAGAAAAGACTGAATCTCTTCAATGTGGGTTTCTCCGAATGGTTACCTGAATTGAATGCAGGGCGAGTTGTTACAATTTCTAATGCAGATAACAATGCCTCACATAAAGCCTTCCTTGCAAAGCACAAAGCTCATTTATTGATTCTTGCTCCAGTATTCTCAGGTGATAAACTTTGGGGCTTTGTTGGTTTCGAAAACAGCACAAGTAATCGCTTGTTACGAACAACAGAAATTGGTATTCTGAAAAACTTTGCCAGTTCAATTGGTGGCCTGGTTCAAACCAATAACCAAGAAGCCTATTTAGTTAGAAATAGACAAGAATTGCTCGAAGCGCAGAATTTTGCCCGAATGGGAACCTTTGAAATAGATTTTGTTAATGGCGTTTCTTCATTTACTGAGCAGGGAGCTAAACTGCTGGGGATGAGTATTGAGGAAATGCGTTTTGATGATGAATTTGTTTCTCGCTTAAGGAGAAATGTAATTCGTGAGGACCTTGAAAAAATTGATAAAGCATGGTTTTCCGCCATGCAAAACAAGCAAGAAGTTAGACTTGATTTTAGGATTAAAAATGAGGCAGGTTCAATAAGCTGCTTGAATTGGAATGTAAAGCCTGAATTTGCAATCGATTCCAAATTGATTCGGGTTACTGGTACTTTGCAGGATGTAACTGAAAGAATGCTCTTGGAAGAACGTTCGAAAATGGCGCGTTTGATTATCGAAAATAGCCCGACAGTGCTGTTCAGATGGACTATGCACGACAGCTTTCCCGTAGAATTCGTTTCAGAAAACATCTCCCAATTTGGTTATGATGCTGCTGATTTTCTAGAAAGGAGAATCAACTATGCTGATGTAATTGTTAAAGAAGACCTCGAAAGAATTCGAGCCGAAGTAAAGCAATACCATAAGGATGAGATATTGCTTTATACTCAAACATACCGTATATACAATAAATCTGGAGAAATTCGCTGGGTTGAGGACCGCACAATGGTGGAGCGGAATGATCAAGAAGAAGCAACTTTTCACCAAGGCTTAATTACGGATATCACAGATAGAGTGAATGCCCAATTGGCTTTAGAATACAGTGAAAAGCGTTTTCGTTCGATGGTGCAAAATTCATCCGACATCACCACAATACTCGATTCCGATGGAACGATTCGATACGAAAGTGCAAGCTTTTTCAATATGTCAGGCTTTTTGCCAGACGAAGTTATTGGTAAACCAGTTCATGAGTTTTTGCACCCTGACGATATTGAAATTGTCATGCAGTCTTTTGAAAATCTAATTGGTGAAAGTGAGCAATCATCTGTCATATTTCGATTTAAAAGAAAAGATGAAACCTACATTTACCTTGAAGCACTTGGAAGCAATCAGCTTTCGGAACCTTCAATTAATGGTATTGTAGTAAATTCAAGAGATGTAACAGAGCGCCTTGAAAATGAAAATCAAATGAGAGAGTATGCAAACACTCTCGAGAAAATTAATAAAGAGCTCGATCAGTTTGCATACATAGTTTCTCACGACTTGAAAGCCCCTTTGCGTGCGATTAATAACTTATCTATTTGGATTGAAGAAGATTTAGAAGGTAAGATGGAAGCCGATACGCGTAAGAACTTCGATATGCTTCGAGGAAGAATTCATCGAATGGAATCGCTTATCAACGGTATCCTTCAATATTCAAGAGCAGGGCGTGTTAAAAGCGACAATATCCCAATCGATGTTAATGCATTTGTAAAAGACATCATTCAGAATTTGGCACCTCCTGAAGCATTTCAAGTTTTTATCGACAACAACTTGCCGGTAATTCAAGGAGAAAAATTAGCAATTGATCAGGTGTTCTCAAATTTTATCAGCAATGCGATTAAATACAACAACAATGAAAAGCCAGAGATAAAAGTCTTTTATGAAGATCTTGGATCATTTCACAAATTCGGAGTTTCCGACAACGGACCTGGTATTGCACCTGAATTCTTCAATAAAGTATTTGTGATTTTTCAAACACTTCAGGCAAGAGATGTTATTGAAAGCACTGGAGTAGGACTTGCGATAGTGAAAAAGATAGTTGAAGAAAAAGGTGGCCAAGTATGGCTTGAAAGTGAATTAAATAAAGGAACAACCTTTTATTTCACCCTTCCAAAATTGTAACATACACATTCCATAACCCAATTTTAAAAACAAAAATAATGAGCGAAAAGACAGTTAACATTCTTCTTGTAGAAGACGATGAGGTTGATGTAATGAACGTTAAACGCGCATTTCAGAAAAACAACCTGACCAACCCTATGCACCATGCAGGAAATGGTCTTGAAGCACTTTCTCTATTAAGAGGCTCGGATGGTCAAACACCTATTCCAATCCCAAGAATCATTCTTTTGGACTTGAATATGCCAAGAATGGGAGGTATCGAATTTTTGCATGAATTGCGAAAAGACGAATTGCTAAAAAATATTAGCGTATTCGTAATGACAACTTCAAATGAAGACAAAGACAAAGTTGATGCATACAATTTAAATGTTGCTGGCTACATTCTGAAACCCTTGTCGATGGAGAATTTTGTTAGCGCAGTTTCAATTTTAAAAAACTATTGGACACTCTGCGAATATCCTGAATAGGTGGTAACATCTAGCTAATTTTTCCGTACATACATTGAATTTCACAAATCAAACTGCTACTCTTTAGCAAAATTAATAGCGCTGCTATGCTTAATGAAACTACCATAAGAATTTTCTTGGTCGACGACGATGAGATAGACGCAATGTCTTTCGAACGCGCCCTTCGAAAATCAGGTTTAAATTTTTTGCTTACCCATTGCAATGATGCCAATAAAGCAATGGATGAGATTCACAAAGTAGATTACGACTGTGTGTTTCTCGATTATCAACTCCCTGGATTTGATGGTTTAGCGCTACTTAGGAAATTTAAAGAGGCCGGAATTACTGCACCTATAGCAGTAATGACATCCCAAGGAGACGAAAAAATAGCAGTTGAAATGATGAAAGCTGGAGCCTTTGATTATTTCCCAAAAGTTGAAGTTAATCCCGAAAATATGCTCAAAATTGTTCGAGCGGGAATGCGGCTTCGCGAAATGGAAATAAAAAAGCTACAGGCAGAAAGTGCATTAAAAGAGAACAATACCAAGCTTAATGCTATCCTCGAAAGCACTAAGGCACTAGTTTTTTCTATCGACAGCAACTTAAACTACACAACGTTCAATACCATTTACAAAAACATAGTATGTAATTTATTTGGTACTGAGCCCATTCTAGGTCTGAAAGCGGCAGATTCGTTTACTTTCGAAGCTAACCGGAAACTTATATCCGATTGCTTTCAGCGCGTGCTTAATGGCGAACATCTTAGCATTACAGAAGAATTTGGTGATCCTGATAAAAAATCGAACTATTACGATTTGTTGTTCAACCCAATAGTTGGGGAAGATGGGAAGATTAATGGTGTTGTAGTTTATGGGCAAGATATTACTGAACGTAAAAAAGTTGAGTGGGAAATCCTTGAATCGAAAATTGAAGCTGAAAGAACAGCAAAAGCAAAATCAGAGTTTCTCAGCAATATGAGTCATGAAATTCGTACTCCTATGAACGCCATTATTGGACTCTCGGAGTTGCTGCTGAAGGAAAATCTTACCGACAAGCAACATGAGAACATGAAGTCGATCAAGTACTCGGCAGATAACCTTTTGGTCATTATCAATGATATTCTAGACTTCTCAAAAATCGAATCCGGCAAAGTAGAATTCGAAAACATCAATTTCGATATCTTTCTGAAGATTCAAGAAATTAGAAAGACCTTCATCTTTAAAGCAGAAGAAAAAGGAATTGCTCTCAAGTTTAGAGTTGATGATAAAATTCCGCAATTTGTTGTGGGTGATCCATTCCGACTTAATCAAATACTGCTCAATCTCCTTAGTAATGCAGTGAAATTTACCAAAGAAGGAACCGTTTCTCTTCTGGTAAGTTTGGTGGCCGGCAAGGGAGAAAATGTAACACTTAAGTTCGACATTATCGATACAGGTATCGGTATTCCAAAGGATAAATTGGCTTCTGTTTTTGAAAGCTATACACAGGCTTACACCGACATCACACGCCGATTTGGTGGCACAGGTTTAGGCCTTGCAATTACACGACAGTTGGTTACCATGCAAGGAGGCCAAATCAATTTGGACTCTGAAATTGGAAAAGGAACTACATTCAGTGTACAATTGGACTTTGTAAAAGGTGTTGTTGAAAAAGAATCCTCAGCAGAAGAACTCATCGCCGAACTTCTCGAAAAGCGAGACTTTGATGGCATGCGAGTGTTGCTAGTGGAAGATAACCAAATGAATCAATTTGTAGCCAATCAAGTATTGGAACTTTGGAATATAAAGGTCGACTTTGCAGATGATGGACTTCAAGCAGTAAATCTGTTGAAAGAAAACGACTATGCACTTGTGCTTATGGATCTTCAGATGCCCGTAATGAGTGGATATGAAGCTACTGCTTACATTCGTGATAGAACCAATCGCTTACGGAATCCTGAAATTCCAATCATTGCACTTACCGCGGATGCTTTCCCAGAAACCAAGAAAAAGGTAATGGAATCAGGTATGAATGATTTTGTTACTAAACCTTTAGAGCAGAATGATTTGTATTCAAAAATTAAGCAACACTGCCTGAAAACGGTTAAGGCTTAAACGACATTCTGCTATCTAAATATTTGCCCGGTGATGTTGTATCTTCACCGGGCTTTTTTATGTCCAATCCATCAATACAGCTTAGAAAACTTCAGCCATCCGATCTGCATTTTTTGGTGCAGATTGAAACAGATCCCGAAAATCTTCCATTTAGTGGAGCGGAACAACTACCAACCGTTTCGGAGCTCGAAGCCTATTTAAATTCTGAACACGATATTGTTTTGCACGACCAATTGAGATTGGTGATTGTATTCGAAAGTAAACCAGTTGGTTTTGTTGATTTGTTTGATGTTGATTTTTTGCATTTAAAAGCTTCAGTAGGAATAATTATTGGCAAGGAGTTTCGCAGGCAGGGATTGGCAGATGCCGCTTTGCAAGGATTACAAGAATTTGCTAGCCAACAAAAAATTCAGATCCTTTGGGCAAAATGCCATTCATTGAATACGCCTTCGGTGAACCTATTTAAGAAATCAGGGTTTCAAATTGTTGATGAACAAGATGAATGCATCACTCTGAAACTATTACTTTGATCCTTAACTTTGCAGAAAAGCTCTTAGTGCGTTGAAATCCTGGTTGGTCATTCTTGCTGTTAGTTTATTCGCACTGTTTAGCTATTACTGCTCTGAGCCTAATAAGATCAGCGCCGAAAAAACATTTCTAAATCTTCACGATTCGGTTAAATATGTTGGGAAGGATGTTTGTATGCAGTGCCATACAGACATTCACCAATCCTTTACCGAAACAGGTATGGGCAAATCGTTCGATTTGGCGACTCCCCAAAAAAGCGCTGGCGATTATTCGAAAGTTCATGTAGTATATGATAAAGCGCTTGATTTAAGTTATCGTCCATATTTTCAAAGAGACTCCTTATTTGTTTATGAATTCAGAGTGAGCAATGGCGACACTGTGCACCGAAGGAGGCAATTTATTAAATACATTGTTGGTTCTGGACAGCATACCAATTCGCATTTATATGATGTGAATGGCTACTTGTTTCAAGCACCAATCACTTTCTACACTCAAAAAGGAATTTGGGATTTGCCTCCAGGTTTTGAGCAAGGCTTCAATTCGAGGTTTAACCGCCAAATTGGTCTCGAATGTATGAGTTGCCACAACGGTTATCCTGAATTTGTGAAAGGTTCAGAGAACAAATTCCTGAAAATCCCCAATGGCATTGACTGCGAAAGATGCCATGGTCCTGGAAGTATTCACGTTCGTGAAAAACGAGAAGGGATATTGGTAGATACATCCAAATACATCGACTATACCATTGTAAATCCTGGAAAGTTATCGGTTGATTTGCAATTTGATCTCTGCCAACGTTGCCACCTTCAAGGAAACGCAGTACTCAAACCGGGAAAGTCTTTTTACGATTTCAAGCCCGGTATGAAACTCAGTGATGTGATGGAAGTTTACCTTCCTCGGTACGAAAATGATGAATCTCAGTTTATCATGGCATCGCATGCAGATCGCTTGAAACAAAGCGAATGCTTCAAAGTGATGGCAGAAAAAAAAGCAGACGCTTCTGGATTACGGCCATATAAAAATGCACTTACCTGTGTTACCTGTCATAACCCGCATGTAAGTGTTAAGAAATCAGGATCAGCTGTGTTCAATTCAAAATGCAATAGCTGTCATTCAACAGTTGGGCAATCGAAATGTACCGAAAAGGAAACTGTTCTTTCTTCCGCTGGGAATGATTGCGTTTCTTGCCATATGCCAGTTTCTGGATCGTTGGATATTCCGCACGTCACCGTTCATGATCATTTTATCAGAAAGCGTCCAGTACCTGTTAGCGCTTCCCCCGAACGGGGCAATTTCAAAGGATTGTCTTCCATAAATTCAAAATCTCCCGACAAATTGAGCCAGGCAAAGGCCTACATCCAGCAGTTTGAAAAATTCGATCCCGACAAACTGTTTATGCTCGATAGTGCATCTGTACGTTTAAATGAAAAAGACGAAAAATCTTTCCGAGATAACTTTCATTTATTTATTCATCTATACTTTGCTAAAAGAGATTATTCTAAAATTGTGGAACTTACTAAAAGGTATGGAGAAGCTTTATTAATTAGTAAAAATCTTAGCAAACAAAGTTGGGACAATCAAGATGCGTGGACAGCTTACAGAATAGGAGAGAGTTTCTCCATGTTAGGAGCAGGGAAGCAAGCTTTCCAGTTTTTTCAAGTGGCCTATCGATTAGCTCCGTTTCAATTTGAATTTGCGAATAAATATGGGTCGGCAGCTTTGATAATGAACGACTTAGTTGAGGCTGAGAGGGTTTTTAGAAAACTAACGGTTGAGATTCCTGTTTATGCCCCAGGCTGGACTAATCTAGGATATGTGCGACTGTTAAATGGAGATGATCAAGGTGCTGAAAAGTGCTACAAAAAAGCCTTGTCTTTAAATCCAGATTATACACAGGCCTCGGTAAATCTTGCCGGATTGTATGTTTACAGAGGCAATGGGAATTTGGCAAAAACTGTTTTAACCAACGTTTTGAAACGAGATCCAAGCAACCAAGAAATCAAAGACATTTTGAAGAAGATTCCTTCTCGTTGATTTAACAGTTGAATGCTATATTCTGCCGAGAAACTTTCTATTTTTGGCCAGATAACATGGCAAATAAAAAGGCAGTAAAGTCTGCTAAAAAGAACAAAAGCAGTAAGAATATCGGTATCAGGAAAGTGCTTTGGGCATTCCTGATCATTTTGGGTATTTCGGTCATTGGCTCATTCTTGTATTTTTTTGGTAAGGTGCTCAGGCCAAACTTGGTCATTGAGGCGGATCAAAAGAATTTCGTTTATATCAAATCTACCGATACCTTTCAGGATGTTGTTCAGCAATTGGCTGATCGAAAAATGCTCACCAATAAAGAGTCGTTCATTTGGATGGCTGAATTCTTAGATTATGACTCCAAGGTTCGTCCGGGCAGGTATGCCGTGAAAAATGGGATGAACAACAAGGACTTGATTCTATTGTTGAGGTCTGGAAAACAAGAGCCCTTGAGGATTACCTTTAAAAGTATCAGAACCAAGAATGAGTTAGTTGGTAAAGTTGGTCAATTGTTAGAGGCCGACTCTTTAGGCTTACTCAAAATAATGAACTCATCGGCCTTTGAAGATAAATATGGATTGGATTCACAAAATGCATTAAGTCTCATCATTCCTGACACCTACGAATTCTATTGGAATACAACCAATGAAGATTTCATCGAAAAGATGGGGCAGTTTCATTTGGATTTCTGGAATGATGAGCGATTAGCCAAAGCAACTAAAATTGGACTGAGCAAAAAGCAAGTTTCAATAATGGCATCCATAGTTCAGCAGGAATCTTTGCAAAAAGAAGAATGGCCGGTTATTGCAGGGGTTTATATGAATCGTTTTAACAGCGGCATGAAACTGCAAGCTGATCCAACAGTGGTTTATGCTACTGGCGACTTTACAATTCGAAGGGTGAGACGCAATCACTTAGCTGTAAATTCACCTTTCAATACATACATTTATAATGGCTTGCCGCCAGGGCCGATTTATTTGGCAGGTAAGCAATGTATTGATGCAGTGTTGGATTACAAGAGACATAACTATATTTACTTTTGTGCTCGTCCTGATCGGTCGGGATTGCACGATTTTGCTAAAACTTACCAAGAACACCTCCAAAATGCCCGCAATTATCAACGCAGGCTCAATGAAAGAGGTATATAAACAAAGAACTATGACAAAAATTAAATTTGGAACCGACGGTTGGAGAGCAATTATTGCCGACGATTTCACCGTTGAAAATGTTGCGCGAGTAACTGAAGGCACTGCCATTTGGCTCAAGAAGAATTTTGAGAAACCATCTGTGGTTGTAGGCCATGATTGCCGTTTTGCAGGCGAGCTATTTGCTGAAACAGTTGCGAAAGTCATGCTTCAACATGACATTCCAGTGCATTTAGCCAAAGGATTCGTTTCTACTCCGATGATTTCATTGGGCGCTAAGAACTATGGCGCAAGTTTAGGAATCATTATCACAGCAAGCCATAATCCGCCATCATACAACGGTTATAAGCTCAAAGGATTTTATGGTGGGCCATTGCTTCCCGATAAAATTGAAGAAATTGAATTACTTATCCCAGATCAGATTGATGGTGGTTTCAGAAATGTTGACATCACATCATTTGAAGAAAATGGCATGTTGCAATGGGCGCCTTTGGAAGACGACTATTGCGCGCATGTTGAGAATTCATTCGACCTAGATGCGATCAGAAATTCTCACCTCGAACTGGGGTATGATGCGATGTATGGTGCAGGTCAGAATGTAATCCGCAGATTGTTGCCCGACACTACAATGCTTCACTGCGATTATAACCCATCGTTCGATGGACAAGCACCCGAGCCTATCGCTCGAAATCTGCAAGAGTTTTCCGACATGATTCGTTTGGCAGGAAATATTGATTGCGGACTGGCAACTGATGGAGATGCAGACCGTATTGGTCTTTTCGACAATGAAGGAAACTTTGTTGACTCCCATCACATTATCCTCCTGTTGATTCATTACTTGAAGAAATATAAAGGGATGGATGGAAAAGTGTGTACAGCCTTTTCGACTTCTGTTAAAGTTAAAAAGCTTTGCGATTATTATGGTCTTGAGCTTGAAACCGTGAAGATCGGATTCAAGTATATCGCAGGGATCATGATCTCTGAGGATGTCTTGTTAGGAGGCGAAGAATCAGGCGGAATTGCAATCAAAGGACATATTCCTGAGCGAGATGGTATTTGGATGGGCCTCGTAATTTGGGAGTTTATGGCCAAATCGGGTAAGAGCCTCTATGAGCTCATCGATGAAGTTTACGAAATCACTGGACCATTCAGTTTCGATCGCAATGATGTTCATCTTCCTGAGGAGAAAAAACAGCAGATCGTAGCTGATTGCAAAGCCCGTAAATTCTCAGCATTTGGAAATTACAAAGTGGAAAGAGTTGAAGACCTTGATGGATACAAACATTTCCTAAGCGACGATTCTTGGGTAATGATCAGGCCTTCAGGAACTGAACCTTTGCTCAGAATTTATGCTGAAGCAGAAGATATGAAAGAAGTTCAGAAAATTCTGAAAGCAACACGTGAAGTGCTTGGTGTATGAAGCAGTACTGGATAGCCGGAGCGTTCATTATAGGTTTGTTTTCTAATGGGTGGTCACAAACAGCTGGATCGTCCTCCATTATTGAGATTGAAGCAAAGGGAACGGTAACGTTTTCTCCAGACAGTTTTGTGGTACTTTATCGTTTGGATAGGTCGAACATCAACCTAAAGAACAAAGAAGTAGTAACCGAAGCCCCTGTAGAGGTTCAGGAAGTAGAATATAGGGATGTGGACATAGCCTCTGACATGGTTGTTGAAGAAGCTATATCTCCACCTCCACCTCCACCAACTCAAGAGGAAATGGTTGATCTAAGGAAACGTCGGGAGGAAGAAAGCCGTCGTTCACGTTTGTTGCGTGATTCGATTCTTGCAATTAAAGAAATGCGTCTCGTTGAGTTCACCAATAAGGTGACTAAGTTGGGCTTGAAAGTTCCGAAGGAAGGCCCTGGAAAGGCTGAAGAAGTTGGGTACTTAGAATACAACTACAATGAATACCGCCGAGAAGAATTTATACAAGTCGTTTCGTTAGAACAATACAGGAAGGTTGATTCTTTGAGTCAATTGTATGGTGGGGTTTTGAAGCCGGAATTGTTGGATATCAGAATGAAGAACCACGATGCCATTAAAAAACGTGCTTACCAGAAAGCTATCGAAAATGGTAAAAAGGAGGCCGAAATTCTGACTTCGGCGATGAATTTGAAATTGGGGAAAATTGTAGAAATATCGACCGAAAGCATTGGGCTTGAAGAGATTCTTCCGGTTGTACTCAAGAAAGAACTTAGTCGTGAATTTCGTAAACGCGAAAGCCTACAGCCAGAGCTATATCAACTTATGCATGAGTTTCAGATTGAATCTACAAGCGAGCGAAATCAAGGCCTTGTCACAAAAATGATCGAATGGAGTTGGACTGAAAAGGTTCACATCCGCTACCAAACCATCCAGTAATTTAGATCGATTGGTCCCAAAACAGAAAACCCCGGTTGTTGAAGCCGGGGTTTCTTATTTTTTGCAAGAATTGGATTAAGCCAATTTTTCTTTGATACGTGCTTTCTTTCCTTTTAATTCGCGGATGTAGAAAATTCTTGCGCGACGAACAACACCCTTTTTGTTAACATCGATTTTGTCGATGAACGGAGAATTGTCAGGGAAGATTCTTTCTACACCTATACTGTTAGAGATCTTACGAACGGTGAAAGTACGAGTAACGCCAGTTCCTTTGCGCTGAATAACAACGCCTTGGTACTGCTGAATTCGTTCTTTTTCACCTTCTTTGATCTTGAAGTGAACTGTAATTGTGTCACCCGCTTTGAAAGCTGGAAGCTCTCTTTTTTCGGTGAGTTGTGCTGCTATGGTCGACAGAATGTCCATGACTTGTATCTGAAGGGGTTCTAAAAAAGGAGTGCAATATTAGGGATTAATTTCCAAAGTTCGTCAGTTGTAATAAAAAAATATTCAACTCAGTTATTTTCAATCATTGATCGAGCAAACCGGGTCTCCTTATTTTAGTTCTTTCAACTGCCTGTTCAAACCTCCATTTCTCTATATATGCTGCATTTCCTGAGAGTAACACGTCGGGAACTTTCATGCCTTTGAAATCGGCTGGCCTAGTGAAAACTGGAGGTGCCAAAAGATTGTCTTGAAATGAATCAGTAAGGGCAGATGTTTCATCGTTTAATACACCAGGGATCAAACGAATGATAGCGTCACTTACAACTGCTGCTGCTAATTCGCCTCCCGACAACACATAATCACCAATAGATATTTCTTTCGTGACATAGTGTTGACGAATTCTTTCATCAACGCCTTTATAATGACCGCAAAGGATGGCAATATCCCCGAGCAGGGAAAAACGATTGGCCAACGATTGGGAGAAGTTTTCACCATCTGGGGTCATATAAATTACTTCATCGAATTTTTTTTCTGACTGTAAGGCTTCCAAGCAATTCACAATAGGTTCCATCATCATCACCATTCCAGCACCACCTCCAAAAGCATAGTCGTCAACGCTCTTATGCTTGTCGTTGCTGTAATCTCTTAGGTTATGAAGATGCACATTGACCAAGCCTTTTTGTTGGGCTCGCTTTAATATCGAATGATTGAAAGGGCTATCTAACAGCTCCGGAAGAACGGTAATAACATGAATATTCATCTGGCAAAAATAAGGTGTTTTTGAAGCAAGCGATGAATCGGTACATTTGTAGCCGGTTCGAATACTTCTCCGAACTATATTTGTTACACTGTACAAGCATTATGAGTGACATCAGACACAACTGGACCCGCGAGGAAATCCTCGAAGTTTATAATACACCATTGCTCGAATTGGTTTTTAGAGCAGCAACCATCCACCGCCAATACAATAAAGGTTCGGAAGTTCAAGTGAGTTCACTGATTTCCATTAAAACCGGAGGTTGTTCTGAAGATTGTGGGTATTGCCCTCAAGCCGCGCGATACAATACTGAAGTGAAAGCCCACAAATTAATGTCGGTTGATGAAGTTACACAATACGCCGAACGTGCTAAATCGGGCGGAGCGTCTCGTGTTTGTATGGGTGCTGCTTGGAGAGAAGTGCGCGATAACCGTGATTTCGACCGCGTAATCGACATGGTGAAAGCTGTGAATGAAATGGACATGGAAGTTTGTTGCACATTGGGCATGCTCACTGAGCACCAAGCTCAAAGGCTTGCTGATGCTGGTTTGTATGCTTACAACCACAACCTTGATACTTCTGAAGAAAACTATTCAAACATCATTGGTACAAGAACCTATGATGATCGATTGAATACATTAAAGAATGTCCGTAAAACCAATATCACCGTTTGTTCTGGTGGAATTATTGGTTTGGGAGAAACAGCAGAAGACCGCTGTGGTATGCTGCATACTTTGGTAAATCTTCCACAACATCCAGAATCAGTTCCAATCAACGCACTAGTAGCAGTTAAAGGAACGCCACTTGAAAATCAAAAACCAGTTGAAATTTGGGAAATGGTTCGCATGGTTGCAACTACCCGAATCGTGATGCCTAAAACTGTGGTTCGACTCAGTGCTGGTCGTCAGCAAATGAGCTTGGAAGGTCAGGCAATGTGCTTCTTGGCTGGTGCAAATTCAATTTTCACGGGTGAGAAATTGCTTACAACGCCAAATCCTGAATTTGATGAGGATATGGAGATGTTCAAGACTTTCGGCCTTACTCCAAAAACACCTTTTCAGGAAGGTCGACCTGCAGTGAAGCAAGAAGTATTAAACGCTTAATTCGTTGGTGATTCGCTACTTGGTGCTTTGGATGTTGATCGCCTTCTGTGCGGTTTCAAACGCCCAAAGCGGCAAGGTTAATTACGATCCATTGCGATCAATCGTTTTTACAGATTCAAATCTTGTGGAGGCGGTTCAACTGATTCGTTACGGCAATCCAGCAGGTGCAATTCGCCGCATCAACGATCTAAAGAAGGAAGATCAACGTTCATTTGAAGCTGATTTTCTACTTGGTTATGCTTATCGACTTCAGGGTGATTTAGATGAGGCAATTACTTATTTCTCTAAAGCTGCACGTCAGCAATCGCTCTCATTGCCTGCCTATTTCGAAAGGGGAAATTGTTATCTGATTCGCAAGAATTTTAGTTTGGCTGTTTTCGATTTCGATCGAGCGATTTTGATCGACACAACATTTGCACCTGCCTACAACAATCGAGCGTATGCCAGAATTCGAAATTACGGTGAGCAAAAAATGCCTACACAGCAATTGAAGTTTGCCAGGAAAGACATGGAAAAGGTTTTGGAGCTCGCCCAAATTGACAGCTCTGCGGGCTTCGAATATTATTATAATTTGGGTCTGCTCGATTTGTATATGTCTGACTATGAAGTGGCCATTCGGAGTTTTGATGAGGCACTTAAGGTAAATCAGAAGATCTCTAAGCTTTATTACTTTAGAGGTGCTGCTTACTTTTTAAGCAAGTATTACGATAAGGCACGAGAGGATTTTTCAATGGCCGAATCGATGGGTTTTGTATCAAGCCAAACGCCTGAATTTCTTAGGGTATTGGATCTTATTCGACAGCACGAAGAAACTACAGGAGAGAAAGTTGGAAAATGATGAATTCTGCTGAAGACTTTATGCGTAAAAAGCTCGATGAGCGCAACTCAATGGCGGCTTTTCGTTCGTTGAAGAAGAGGGGAGACAAGATTGATTTTTTATCAAATGATTACTTGGGAATCGCTTCCAAGGATTTCTCGATTCATCCAGAACCTCTTAATCTGCATCAAAGAAATGGTTCAGCAGGCTCGAGGCTTTTGGCTGGTCATTCAGAAGAAGCAGAAATTCTCGAAGATTGGATTCGAGGTGAATTCAACGCTGATGCAGCACTGGTCTTCAATTCGGGCTTTGATGCAAATTTGGGTTTACTGTCCACGCTTCCCGGGAGGAACGACACGGTCTTTTACGATAGTCTTGTACATGCTTCCTTGCGTGAAGGAATTAGATTGTCGTCGTGCAACGCATATTCCTTTAAACACAACGACCCTGACGATTTGCGCAAGAAGTCTGCCTTGGCCAAAGGGATTGTTTATGTTGTTGTTGAAACGGTGTATTCGATGGACGGTGATGAACCAGATTTGTCAGCATTTATAACCGTTTGCAAAGAATTTGGTTGGCATTTGATTGTGGATGAAGCACACGGTTTAGGCATTCGTGGAGAATCAGGAAAAGGGGCATCCTTCAGTTTCGCTGGATCTGATGATATTTTTGCTCGTGTGCTTACTTTTGGTAAGGCTGCTGGATTTCATGGTGCTGCTGTTTTGGGAAGTCAGGTTCTGATCGACTACCTGATCAATTTCTGCAGGCCATTTATTTATTCTACGGCACTTCCTCCATCAGATTATGTCAAGCTGCAATTGATGTTATCAAACATGCTTGAAGCTGATCAAGAGCGGAAACAACTGAGTATGCTGGTAGACCAATTTCGGCTTTGGCAGCTGAAGCAATTGAAGTTTCAATTTATCTCCTCCCAGTCGCCAATTCAAAATTTAATTGTTCCCGGAAATGTTGAGGTTACGCAATTGGCCAATCATCTGCAGTCGAATGGATACGATGTTAGACCCATTAAAAGTCCAACGGTCCCAGTAGGTTCAGAAAGGTTGCGGATCATCCTTCACAGCTTCAATACAACTGCCGAATTAGATGGAATGATTAGTCACTTGGAGAATTATTCAGGAACTGATTGAAAAAAATTGAATTTTGATGGAAGATATTTTTATCCATCTGTTGTTTAATCCAAAAAAGATCCTACTTTTGCAATCCCAAATTTTCTGAGGCCATGGTAAGAACTTTCCAACCTTCGATCCGTAAGAGAAGAAACAAACACGGATTTCGTGAACGCATGTCATCAGCTAATGGTCGTCGTGTGCTGGCAGCTCGCCGTGCTCGTGGCCGTAAGCGACTCACTGTTTCTAGTGAGAAATTACACAAGCGTTAATTCAATCTCTCTATAGGACTTGAAGCGATCTTTTTGGATCGCTTTTTTTATGCCTTCCAGTATTCAAAGAGTTTCTTTACTCCTTTGTCGCTGAGGATATTGTGGCCACTTTCTAGCTCGATGATTTGAGCGTCAGGCAGATTCTTTATTAAGAATTTCCTTGTTTTTGGAAACCGAATGATGGCATCATCTTTCCCCAGAATACACGTAATGGCGAGTTTCCCTTTGTCGTTGAGGTGGCTCAAAACCTTATAATCAGGCAAAGCTTCCCGATAGGAAATCCATGTGTCGTAAAGTTGTTTACGCATAGATACACTTGAGATTTCATGACGGTAAAACTTGGCAGCTTTCGTAGAGATGAGTTTGAGGCTTTCACCAATTCGAATCAGCACGTTTGCAATCGATGGTGTTTTAACAAATTGCTTGAATAGGTTTTTGCCGATCCACGATTGTGTTAAAAACAGGTATGCCTTCGAAACAGGCAGTCCGTCAGGAGCAATAAGCCAGATCTCATTCACTTTATCGGAGTTGTTCTGGGTAACAAACATTGCGATTCGTGCACCAATCGAATAGCCCATCAGCGAAACCAAAGACTTCCCTGTTTTTTCAAGAATTGCTGAAATCCATAGCTTGGAGTATTGCTCATCGAAGATGAAACCTTGGGGGAAATCTTTCTGATGCCTATGAAACGCAAGATCAATCAGAATAAATGTATACTCGTCTTGCATGAGTTCTTCCATGTGACGAAATACATCGGCATTTTGACCGTAGCCATGAAACGCAATCAACAATTTAGGGCCTTGACCAATAAAATCAGCCTTCCAAACCAAATTGCCGACTTCGAATTCTAATGTATTAACTGTATCTGAAAACAATTGACTTCTTTGCGTTGATTTTACCCTTTACGAAAGATGAAAGTAATAATTTTATCGCATGCCTGAAGCGTTGCTGCTGATCTTCTATTTGATCATTCTTGTTTTTTTGACATCCGTACTGAAGGTGTTCAGAATGAAAGGCTTGCCATTTTGGACTGCCCCTGCTTTATTGTTGTTGAAATTTTCTGCAGGGATGGGCTTGGCTTGGATCTACAGCAACTATTATTCAGACCGCTCCACTGCCGACGTTTTCAAGCTTTTCGATGATTCGAAACATATGTATGCTGCATTTCAGCAAGAACCTGAAGATTTTTTCAAGATGCTCTTCGGTTTATCTTCGGATGCTCCTTATTACGATAGGTATTACAATCAAATGAACCATTGGTTTCCTTCATTTGATGTGAACCAAGGTTTGTATTACGATACCCGAACTTTGATTCGATTCAACGCCTTTTTTAGGCTGTTTTCGATGGGTTACTATTCGGTTCATGTGCTGATGTTCAGCTTCATGGCCTTATGGGGATCGATGCTCGCGTGGCGTGTATTTTCGAGAGGAAGCACCTTGCAACCAAAGTTAATTTTGGCGGCAGTGTTCCTCATTCCTTCAGTTCTTGCTTGGACTTCAGGTGTGTTAAAGGAAAGTTTAGTGATGCTCTTCACAGGCATGTTTCTCACAGGCTTCTTTGCACTTTCGGAGAAAAGATTCAGTATTCGAAATGTACTTTCATTGTTGTTGTCTATCCTCGGCTTTGCCGTGATGAAAGCTTACATTTTGCTGGCAATTTTACCTGGTGCTTTTGCATGGTTAATTGTCACTTACAGAAATTTCAAGCAACCCAGATTAACCTTTGCTGTCACTTTGCTGATTTCTGCCTTGGTTGCCTTGAATATTCAATATGTGTTTCCAAGTATCAATTTTATGGAAACGCTATCTGTGAAACAACAAGCCATGCTTCGGTTGGCATATTACACAGATTCTGGAAGTGTGATTTTTGTAAATCCTCTCGATCCTAACTTGATGAGTTTTCTGCGCAATTGGCCTGAAGCTTTACTCAATGCATCCTTTAGACCTTGGGTAACTGAAGCCGAAAATGCCATGCAGTGGTTTTCTGCATTAGAAAATTTGGTTTTGGCCCTGTTGAGTTTGATCTGCATTGTATTTTACAAAAAGCAGGACTCGCCCGGTAAACTGGCATTTTTGTGGTTTTGTTTGAGTTTCGTTTTGGTTCTGTACTCAATAACAGGAATTACAACCCCCATTTTGGGCACCTTGGTTCGTTACCGAATGCCTGCACTACCTTTCTTTTTGATTGCAATTTTTATGATGACAGATTTGAAAAAAATGGTTCAAACTGTGAAGCAACTCTATGGATATGAATAACACCATTCTCATTACTGGCGCGAGTTCAGGCATTGGAAAAGCATGTGCCGAACGTCTTGCAAAAACTGGAAGCAAGCTGATTCTTACTGCACGCCGAGGAGATCGCTTGGAAACGCTTGCCGATGCACTTCGTAAGGAAGGCACTGAAGTATATACAGCTATTTTGGATGTCCGAGATCGTGCAGCTTGTGAGGCCTTTGTGGATGCAATTCCATCGGAGTTTAGAAACATCAGAGTATTGCTCAACAATGCTGGCTTGGCTGCTGGTTTAGGGCCAGTTCAATCGGGCGATACAGACCATTGGGACCGGATGATCGATACCAATTTGAAAGGCTTGCTCTACGTTTCAAGGGCGGTTATTCCGCTCATGTATGGCGTTGAAGGTGCCCAAATTGTGAATATTGGCTCTGTTGCTGGAAAGGAAGTTTACCCTGGAGGAAATGTTTACTGCGCGTCCAAGCACGCTGTTGATGCACTCACCAGATCGATGCGCATCGACCTATTGGAAAAAGGAATTCGAGTAAGTTCTGTTAGCCCAGGAATGGTGGAGACCGAATTTTCGATCGTGCGATTTGATGGTGATTCTGACCGCGCTGCAACTGTTTACAAAGGCCTAGAGCCGCTTTTGGCGGATGATATAGCCGATGCAGTGAATTACATCGTAACTGCCCCGTTTAGAATTACTGTTGCCGATATTTTGATTTTTCCTGCTGCACAAGCGTCTTCGAGAGATGTTTTACGCAGAAACTAAACCGGATGAACCTTGTCCGTCGGCTTGAATTCTTCGGTTCATTACCTTGAACCACAATGGAGGAATTGTGCTCAGGAGCATCATTGCTGGGTAGCCAGCCGGTAGATGCGGACTGTTCTCGTAACTTTTTAGGATCTGGTATTTCCTCGATGCTTTGTAATGATGGTCGGCGTGGCGCGTAAGTTCGAAGAGCATGATTCTTCCAAGGGCATAATCGGAATTCCATGAATGGCTAGGCAATACTTTTTCATAGATGCCTGGTTTGATTTCCTTTCGAGACAATCCGTAATGCTCTATGTAATTGATTGTTTCTAATAGAACGATGCCGATCAATGCACTTCCTAGGAAAAGCCATCCGGCAAGTTTGCCGAAAATGATAAATACCGAAGCAACCAAAACGATTTGCAAAATTTGGAATATCAACATCAAGTTGGAGGCGCTGAAGAACGATTGGTTGTGCTTTTTCAACAAACCGATTTGAATTTTCCAAGCAGAGATATAGCTTCCAACTATTGATTGAATCCAAAATCCGTAAAGCGACTGGCCTCTTTTAGCAGTTGCTGCATCCTTTGGCGTGGCAACATATCTGTGATGGCCATGGTTGTGCTCTACGGAGAAGTGCATATACAAAGTGCTCAATAAGAGCGACCAAGCCATGATCTGTTCCGATTTTTTTGCGCGGTGCCCAAGTTCGTGGGCGATGTTGATTCCAATAACACCCGAGCTGATGCCGGCAGCCAAGGTCATTCCGATAAGTTGTGCTGTGGTGTATTCGTTGTTTTGGATTAGCCAACAAAATAGTAGGATTGTTCCCCATTGAACTGGAACACTGAGGTAGAGCATATAGTCGTAAACCCGATTGGTAAGCAATGATTTTTCTTCAGCTTCTTCAAAATTATCATGGCTTTGAGGAAGCAAATATTCTGCAAGTGGAATGATTGCAAAGGCAAAAATTACCGCAAAAAAGGCAAGCTTTTCGGGGAATAACAACGAAAGTATAACTGAACCAGAAATAAGGTATCCACTGAGATACTTCATTTCACTAAGGATTTTTTTCATTTCAGCTTCACAATTTCAACTATGCTCAAATATAAGGAATCGCTTGAAAGTTTATTCCGATAATGCTCAAAATCTGTATGTAAGTGATGCGGCTTGATCATTATCTTTGAACCATCAACATCCCAACCGCATGAAGAGAATTTTACCTGTGTTCGTAGGCTTTGCTATATTAACGAGTGGATTTTTATTTTTCAATCATACCAAAGAATCGATGTTTTTACCAGTTCCTGGGGAAACATTGGTGCTCCGTAAAGATGAAAGTGGAGAAGAGGAAGAGCACCGTTTAAGGAAGGAATGGATTGAAAAGATCCATCGTGCCGCACCTGGAGTGAATTGGCGCGCGATGGACAAACAAACCCGATTGAATCGCTATGCTGAGTTTGTAGCAAGTCATCAGGGTCAAAGATCAGTATCAGATCCTGTGGTGATTTTGGATGGATTGCTTCAAGGGCGCTGGGTGGAAAAAGGCAGTAACAATTTAGCCGGAAGAATCCGGTTTGCCGATTATGATACCGTTTCAAGGAAGATTTACTTGGTTTCAGATGGAGGAAATGTCTGGAAGGGAAATCTGGATGGTTCTGGATGGGAAGTGCTAAATGATCAACTTCAATTCGAGTCTCCATCGATGATTCGAGCAATTCGTCGCGATGGCAATTTGAGAATCTTGGTTTCTACGTGGGATAAGTTTGCTTATTACAGCGACGATGACGGAGCCACTTGGCAGCAATCATCAGGTTTTGAAGATTTAAACGATTGGGATCAGCGCTTAGAAAAAATGGTGGTGGCTGATGATGAAAATGCAACTGTGTATGCTTTGGTAAGTGCCCCAACTGCAAATGGATCTTCACAATATTTATGGATTTATCGTTCGCTAGATAAAGGCTCTAGTTTTCAAAGGTATCAAGCAATTCCTGGATCACAGAACGCCAGTATCGGCAATGCTGATATTTGGATGCCCCAGTATGGTTACACCGATCCATTTGTGATTTTTAATAACAAAAGTTTCAGAGTGAATACGGTGGATAGTCAAATGGTTGAATTAGGAAATATTTTTCCAAGTGGCAGTGGATATAGCATGCTTACAGGATTTTTAGAATCGAATGGGAATTCACGCTTGTATGCATACGTAAATCAGGTTGTATACAAGTCGCTCGATGCAGGTTCAACTTGGACTCAAACCATCGATTTGGCAAAAGATCCGTTTTTTAAATCCAGTTTCAGTGCTTCTATCACTTCACCAGATATTCTTTATTTTGGTGACATCGAATGCAACAGAAGTTTAAATGCTGGTCAGTCTTTTACGAGGGTTTCTGAGTGGTTCGAGTATTACGATAACATCGTAAATCGCTTGCATGCAGATATCCCTTCGGTGAATTGTTTGTTGGATGAGAATGGCGAGGAGTTTCAGTTGATTAATACCGATGGAGGAACCTATTATTCTAATACCAATGCTACCCAAGTAACGAATATATCGAGAGAAGGCCTCAATGTTAGTCAATACTACTCAACGCTTACAGCTGCATACGACACCAGCATTTTGTATGTTGGTTCTCAAGATCAAGGTTTCCAGCTTTCAACTTCCGACAACGGAGGAGCCCTCGATTTTACGCAAGTTGTAAGTGGAGATTATGGCCATATTGTAAGTTCAAACGATGGAGGAAGTATTTGGATGGTTTATCCAGGCTTCGCTATTTTCTATCCAGATGGAACATCGAACAGTAGTTACTCTTGGGATTTTGACGGCAACAATTCCTTCTGGATGCCACCATTGATGCCAGATCCAGAGAATGAAACTGTTTGTTACATGGCCAATGGTTTGAGAATCATGAAATTAGAATTCAACGGAGCGGGCATCGATGCTACACAATTGCCAACACTTTTCTTAGGTGGAATCTCTGCCATGGCTATTTCTCCGGTTGACAACAACCGCTGGTATGTAATGACAGAAACAGGCAGGTTCTACAAGTCGATAGATGGTGGAAATACCTGGACCTTCAGCAATATTACTGGCGTGCCGGGCGGAAATTACCTCTACGGTGCTCAGGTATTGCCTTCAACTGTGAATCCTGATGTCGTTTACGTATGTGGTAGTGGGTATTCGAATCCTCCTGTTTTCAAATCGGGCGACAATGGTGCAACCTTTCAATCTATGAGTGTAGGATTGCCAAGTACAATGGTTTTCAGAATGGCACCAGCACCGAATGATGAATTTATTTTCGCTGCTACAGAAGTTGGACCTTATGTGTATACGCCTTCAAACCAACAGTGGCAGTTCATAGGTGGCGGCTTTGCTCCTGAACAATCCTATTGGTGGGTAGAATATGTTCCCCAAATGAAAACTGCTCGTTTCGCCACTTATGGCAGAGGCATTTGGGATTTTAGAATAGAGTCTCCATTGGCAATTCAACCTGAAGGTCAAGCAAAATTGCAGGTTTTTCCAAATCCAACATCAGAATTCTTTATTGTTAAAGGAATTGGCGCTGAAGAACAAGCCTCAGTTAGCTTGTATAGTCTCGATGGCAAACTAATGCTCACCAAGGAAATAGCCGGAGGAGAAGTGGTTTACTTACCGAAATCTGTAAGTCGCGGTCTTTATGTTGTGATTCTCAACAGAAAAGGCAAAAAGCCAGTTGCAACGAAGTTGATTGTTCGATAGAGATTAATTGTCTACGCAAGAGGAAGTGCCGCTAATGATAATCGCTCTTGTATTGTTGAGGTCTTTGGCTTCTTCGATTTGACTAGCATTACCACATGTTTCTTCTGCCGGATACACAACGTTTCCTGAGCCATCTTTTACTTCGCAGGTTGTGCATTTTTTACAGGATGCGTAAAATGCTGTAGCACAAACAAATGCTAGGATTTTGATTGTTATTTTCATAGGTTAGTTTCTAGGACAATTTAACTCAAGCGTATCTGAAAGATTAATTCTATAAGTGAGTTCTTGGGTATTTAGCGTAGCTTTTTTTCCACAAATTTCTGGGTAAGAATCTACAACCGCTCCTGTGTTTTTCGAAGTGGTTTGGCATTCCATACATTTTTTGCAGGAAGAAAAGGCAAGCATTCCAAGCATAATCAACGGTAATAGTTTGTTTTTCATATCAAATGAAACTTAAATTTTGGATGGGCAATTTGGCAAGAATGCCTTAAATATTTGTATGAATTGTTGAATATTACTCATCAACTTGAAAAGAAAATTAGATAAATGTTTGTTAAAATAAGAATACAGATATATTTGCATTAAACTAAAACAAATCAAAACGATGAAAAAAGTATTTGCTTCCCTAGCGATTATTGCATTATTTGCTGCTTGTAAAAAAGATTACACTTGCGAGTGTACAGTTTTAGGCACAACAGAAAGTTCAGTTATTAAGGACGTAAAAAAATCTGAAGCAAAAGATTCTTGTGATGCAGCAAATGCGCTTGTGTCTCTTTTCGGCGGTTCTTGCGAATTGAAATAATCAAACTAAGTAACATTTAACATCACCTATTTATGAAAAAGATTTTCGCTGCTGTTGCAATTGTTGCGCTTTTCGCATCTTGCAAAAAAGATTACACTTGTGATTGCAATGATGGTACTGGTGTGATTGATTCTACGCCTATTAAAGATGCTAAGAAGGCTGATGCACAAGAAGCTTGCGACGCACTTAGTACACTTAATGTTGCATTTGGTGGTGGTGCTTGCACTTTGAACTAACACTATCCAAAATAGTATTAAAGCTGGTTCATTGAGCCAGCTTTTTTTTTGCCTATGAATATCATTATCTCCCTTTTGCTGCGGTTAGTTATCGCAACTATTCCACTTCTCGCTATATTCTATGGTGCAGAGAACTTTGATTATTTCGACTATGCGATAGTTGAACTTGGCTTTCCATCGTGGTTCTTAGCCAACTATTTTACAAGGGTTTTATTGGGCTCTTTGTGTGGTTTGGGTTTTGCCGTTTTGTTTTCTGGAAAGGATGGTCGGAAGTTTATAAATGTTTACATCGCATTGGTATCCTTCCTTTTATTATTGGAGATTCTACAGATTACAGCGCTCCCATTAAATAGAGTGTATTTTGGCTTTTGGGAATTGATGAAATGGAACGTGTGGCAAGGTCCTGCTATTTGGTCTATGGTCTTGGTTTCAGCATTACTTGCGCGTCGATTAAATCAATTTAAGTTTCTCCATCTGCCCACCTGGATTCGGTTTGTTATCCTTCTGATTGGTATTTCAACCCCATTTATTCTGAACTATCCACCCCATTGGGCAATTTATGGTGAACGTGGGATGGCCGAATCCAAAGACTTACTCATGGCAGATAGTTTAGCTGTTCAAACCAGCAATTATATTCATTTGATGAAGCCAGAGGAGCTTAAAACTGGCAAAAAGCTCGTGTGTTTTGCCAGTCTTACTTGTCCGTTTTGTATCAGAGCAGCCTATAAGTTGCATGTGCTCAGGAAAAGAAATCCGAACGCGCAGTGTTTTCTAATTCTCACTGGCGCGCCCGAAATGTTAGAAAAATTTGAGCTTAGAACTTCTTGTCAGAATGTGCCAAGAATGTTATTGGATGCCACTCTTTTCAATAAAATCACCACAGGAGGCGTCCCGAAAATTTACCTGACCAACCAAGGTGAAATCACCCATCGTTTACCTTATTGGGCGATTACCGACGAACATGTTCGATAACTCAATATCTTGCTGAAGTTTGAGTTTGTAAATAATAAATTTGAGAAAAACGACTTATGGAGCTATCTAGAATCATCGATATTTTGCCTTACATCCGCGATAAGTATCATCGCAATGATGTGTTAAATGCCAAAATTGGCGGAAAATGGCAAAGTTGGAGCATCGACGATATATGCGATTTGGCTGATCACATCAGCTATGGCTTGATGCATTTAGGTATTGGCCCCGACGATAAAGTCGCGATTATTTCACCCAATCGACCAGAGTGGATCTTGGCAGATTTCGGGATTGCCCAAATCGGTGCTATAAGTGTCCCAGTGTATCCAACGATGGGAGCAGCCGATACTGAGTTTATTCTCAACGATGCAGGTGTAAAAATCGTGTTGCTTGCAGATGCAGAATTGAACGATAAAATTCAATCGATTCAATCAAAAATCCCGTCACTTTCTCGCGTTTTTTCATTAAATGAAATTGCTGGAGTTTCACATATCAGCGAATTGATCAAACTGGGTAAAGACAATCCCCAGCCAGAAATGCTTAAAGAATACAAGGCTCGAATAAAGCCAGATGATTTGTTGACTCTGATCTACACTTCTGGAACAACAGGAACGCCTAAAGGTGTTATGCTCACGCACAATAACCTCATTTCGAATGTAACAGCTGCTCAGCTAGTTTGCCCAGTTACAAATGAACACAAAGTATTGAGCTTTCTTCCCCTTTCCCACATTTTTGAAAGGATGCTCACCTATTTGTATTTGTATGTTGGAGCCGGAATTTATTATGCCGAAAGTTTAGATACCATTGGGGAAAACCTAAAGGAGGTTCAGCCATTCGCTTTCTCTACTGTACCTAGATTACTTGAAAAGGTGTACGATAAAATCGTTGCGAAAGGAGAAGAGCTAACTGGAATCAAACGTAAATTGTTTTTCTGGGCATTGGCACTCGGGCATAAATATGAGCTAGATGGCAAAAATGGAGCTTGGTATGAGTTTCAATTAAAAATTGCCAATAAGTTGATCTTCAGCAAATGGAGAGAAGCATTAGGCGGAAATGTTGGTGTGATCGTTTCGGGAGCAGCTGCGCTTCAACCACGATTGGCTCGCGTTTTTACAGCAGCCCAAATCAATGTTTTGGAAGGTTATGGACTAACTGAAACATCTCCCGTAATTACAGTGAATCGACTCGATAAAGGGATGCGCGGATTTGGCTCTGTTGGTCCAGCAATTAAAGATGTTGAAGTGAAAATTGCAGAAGACGGAGAGGTGCTTTGCAAAGGTCCTAACGTGATGAAAGGATATTATAAACGACCTGACGCTACAGCCGAAGTCATGAAAGACGGATGGCTTTATACCGGCGACATCGGTAAGTTTGAGAATGGATTGCTTTATATCACCGACCGCAAAAAGGAGATTTTCAAAACATCCGGTGGAAAATACATTGCTCCACAAATGATGGAAAACAAGTTCAAAGAATCTGTTTTTATTGAGCAGATCATGGTGATTGGAGAAAATCGAAAACACCCTTCTGCTTTGATAGTTCCTTCGTTTGCGGCACTAATCGTAAAATTGGAGCAAGAAGGAGTTTCCGAAAAGGATCCTTCAAGATTAGTTAACCTCCCGAGAACAATCGAAATCATTCAAACTGAGATTGATCAGCTAAACGCTGGATTTAGTAACTATGAGAGAGTGAAGAAATTCGCACTTCTTCCTGTTGAATGGTCGGTTGCAGGTACTGAACTTACACCGAAATTATCGCTCAAACGAAGAGTGATCATGGAAAAATACAGCTCAGAAATCGAAAAGATATATCAAGATTAACATTCGTAAAATGCGAAAGGATCGGTCTACAGAACAATGTTTCTGCGGACCGATCCTTTCGTTTTATTGATAGG
>CAMCXT010000016.1 GCA_945883545.1 Chitinophaga pinensis
GCAGGTTCGAAAATCCACGTTCCTGTTGCGCACATCGAAGCAGGTTTGCGTTCATACAACAAGCAAATGCCGGAAGAAATCAATCGAATATTGTGCGATCACGTTTCAACTTTGCTCTTCTCCCCTACTTCGGCAGGATTTGTAAACCTGAAGAAGGAAGGTTTCAAAGAAAACAATCCTCCATTTAATTTCGATAATCCAGGCATTTTCCATTGTGGTGATTTGATGTATGATAACAGTTTATTTTTCGCGGATCAAGCGGGAGAATTAACAGACATTGCTGATCGATTGGAATTAAAAACATCTAAGTACATTCTTGCAACGATCCATAGAAACAACAATACCGACGATCCAATTCGATTGAATGCATTGTTAGAAACACTCTCGGATCTGGCGAATGAAAATGGTTTGAGAATTATTCTTCCATTGCATCCACGTACACGAAAAATGATGGATCAATTCCTTACGGATGAGGTAAAATCAAAAATCAACAAGCCGCATTTCATCATTATCGATCCAGCATCATTTCTCGAAATGATCGTTCTTGAGCAACAAGCGGAACTCGTTATTACAGATTCAGGTGGAGTTCAGAAAGAGGCATATTATTTCAAAAAACCATGTATTATCCTTCGACCTGAAACCGAATGGATTGAATTGGTTGAAAATGGCTGTGCTAAAATTTGTGATGCAGATCCTGAAAAAATCAGAAATGCATTTAATGAATTGAGTAAAAAATCATTAGAATATCCACCAGTTTTTGGGGATGGAAAAGCAGCGGAATTTATCCTTGAAAAACTTTGGGAACATCGATTGTATAAGGATATTCATTCATAATTTTCGCAAATGGTACTGATTTTCACAACAAGAATAACCTCGCGAAATAAGTTTACATTTAAGCTTATTCTATCGGAAATTCTTGGCATTGAATATCAATTAACCAGCGATATAAAAGAATTTGATCAGTATTCAGGTCCAAAATTTAGCTATGGTCGTCAAGCCATAGGAGAGGAATTGTTTTTCCAATCAACCGGTTTGCTATTTGAAACCGGAATTGTTGTTCAGGAGCTTCAAAGCTTAAATTGGAAAGGGCTGAACGTATTTTATCCAACCCATAAAAATTCTGCGCTTCCATTTGATCCATTTGCTGCGTCTTTTTTACTGGTAAGTCGATATGAAGAATATCTGCCACACATTAAAGACAAACATGGTCGGTTTGCTGCGCATCAAAGTTTAGCTTATCAGCATAATTTCCTAGATACACCAGTCGTTAACCAATGGGCACTGGAGATTTTATCGATTCTTGAAAATCGGTTTGGTAAGATCCAACGAAAGGCTAGTCAATATGCATTTATTCCTACGATCGACATCGACAATGCTTGGGCATTTCAGCACAAAGGGTTTATCCGAGCTGGTGCTGGATTGATGGCAGACCTGTTTAATCTGAAGTTCAAACATTTTACTCAACGCTTATCGGTATTATTAAGATTGAAGCAAGATCCTTACGATACGTATGAGTATCAGCTAGAATTAATCGAAAAGAACAAACTAAATACGGTATTTTTTTTCCTGCTAGGGAATTTTGCTACTTTTGATCGAAACGTTCCCTACCAGAACAAACATATGCAGTCGCTGATAAAATTTGTAGCAGATATTGGAGAAATTGGCATTCATCCGTCATACGCTTCAAACAGTGCATTGCCGATTTTGCAAGAAGAAGTACATCGCCTTTCAGGCATACTTCACCAAGAGATTCATAACAGTAGACAACATTTTTTAAAACTAAATTTACCTCAAACCTACCATCGATTAATCGAATGCGATATTACTGATGACTACACAATGGGTTATGCCGAATTACCTGGTTTCCGTGCCAGCATTGCGAGTCCTTTCTTTTTTTATGATTTAGATCTGGAAGTTGAAACTTCATTGAAGATTCATCCTTTTGCCATCATGGACGGCACATTAAAGGATTATTTGAAGATCGAACCTGACCAAGCAGCTGAAATTATAGATCCATTAATTCAGAAAGTTAAAGCCGTTGATGGCACTTTTATATCGGTTTGGCACAATGAATCATTTGCTGAAAATGAGCGTTGGAAAGGTTGGAGGAGAGTTTATGAGGACCTAATACAAAAGGCACTTCCTTCTAACTAAATTTCATCAATGAGTTCCAAAATAAAACTTCAATTTATTAAATGTGATCAAATTAACCGAATCAAATGGGATGAGGTTTTATTGCAAATGCCCAACAGCTTGCCCTATGCAGCTTCTTGGTATCTAGATGCAGTTACAGGTGATCAATGGGATGCTTTGATTTCTCCAGATTACAATTATTTAATGCCTCTGCCTTCTAAAAAAAAATTGGGCAATCGGTATTTACCTACACCATTGTTCGTTCAACAATTAGGGATTTTTTCGAACAACGATTGCGATGAAAATACTTGCAACCAATTCATCAACCAAATAAAAGCGAATTACAAACTGATTGAATTTAATTTTAATCACTTCAATAAAATTCAAGAAAGTTCGAATTATAGTTTGAGAGAACGCTGCAATATGATTCTTCATTTGCCTAGTGATAGACTACTCGCTGCCAAACAATTTTCAGACAACATTAAAAGAAATATTCAAAAATCAGTTGGAAATGAACTGAAATTTGGCGCCACTTCCATCAGATCAATTATAAATCTCTTTCAGGAAAACAAAGAAGCAACCATTGAAAATTGGAAAGTCGAAAACTACAATATCCTAGAACGTTTATACCATATGAGTGCGCTTCGCGGATATGGAAAAGCTTTCGGAATGTACAATACGAATGGGAGACTTTTGTGCGGAGCATTTTTTATGGAATGGAAAAACCGTTCGATATTTTTGTTTTCGGGAAACTCGGAAGAAGGAAAACAAACAGGTGCAATGGCGGCTTTGATTGATGGATATATTCGGGAATGTCGACCTGAAATCGAAATACTTGATTTCGAAGGATCTGATAATCAAGGCTTGAAAAGGTTTTATCAAAGTTTTGGCGCTATTGAAGCGAACTATGTACATTTGAAGCTTAATCGCCTACCGTTTTTTCTGCGCTGGCTCAAGAAATAATTCATGGTACATATTCTTCACAATACGAACTCTATTGCGAACGTATTCCTTGCTGAGCTGCGTGATCAGGAGATTCAAAAAGACTCTTTACGCTTCAGAAGAAACCTCGAAAGGTTGGGAGAAATTATGGCTTATGAAATCAGCAAGACGCTCGATTATAAGCCAGTTGAAGTTACCACTCCACTTGGCGTTGCCGAAACTCACCTGCTTTCAGAACAACCTGTTGTAGCCACAATTTTACGTGCCGGCTTGCCCGTTCATCAAGGCATTCTAAATGTATTCGACAGAGCAGAAAATGCATTCATTTCTGCTTATCGAAAACACCACAAAGACGGTACATTCGAAATCAAAGTTGAGTATTTGAGCAGTCCGAATTTAGAAGATAAAGTATTGATTCTTTGTGATCCGATGCTTGCCACCGGACAATCGATGTACCTTACATACAAAGCGATTTTAGCAATGGGGAAACCTAAGCACGTGCACATTGTTAGCTTAATTTCTTCGATGGAAGGTCTAGAATATGTAAAGAGCCGTTTCCCTGAAAATGTTACCATTTGGCTTGGAGCTGTTGATGATGAATTAACAGTAAAATCCTATATCGTTCCTGGTTTGGGCGATGCAGGTGACCTTGCTTACGGCGTCAAGATTTAAGACTGTGATTTTCAAAATCATCCCAATTTTCCTGCTCTGCATGGTGAAATTTGTGGTTGGTGTTCCTGCATTGTACGCCGCTACCAAATGGGGATTCTTGCCGATGTTTATTGTATCATCAGCAGCTGGAATTTGCGGAGTTGTTGCATTTCTGTTTTTTGAGCAGTGGATTTTCAAGGCTTGGGATTGGTTTAGAATGAAGTATTTTCCACCGAAAGGCCTTCCGCAAAAGAAGAAGCTCTTTACCAAGAAAAATAGAATATTGGTGAAGATTCTCAGTTCATATGGACTACCGGGAATCGCATTCATCACACCAACAATTATTTCGATACCAGTTGGAAGCATCCTCGCTGGTAGATTGTATACCAACAATAAAAAAGTGTTTGTGTATTTATCAGTGTCGGTAATTCTTTGGTCGGCATTGCTTTCAGGACTTTTAACACTTGGCAACTAATGAAAAATAAGCACCCTTTTAAGCATATTTTCTTTGATCTCGATCGAACCTTGTGGGATTATGACCAGAATGTAAGAGATGCGCTAAACGATCTCTATATCCAGTTTTTGGAAGATAAAGTGGTTGGAGATGCCGATACGTTTATTCGTGTTTTTCTTTTCGAAAACGGTCGTTTGTGGGAAAAGTTCACAGCCAATAAAATCGACAAGAAATACCTGAGAGACAATCGTTTTTTGCTCACTTTGAAAAGAATGGGGCTAACAGATAAGCAACTTGGGCTTGAACTTGAAGAGGCTTACATGGCGACCACTCCAGCCAAGCAGAAGTTGATTCCCGGAGTGCACGAATCGCTTAAATATTTGCAGGAAAAATACGACCTGCACATTATTACAAATGGCTTTGAGGATGCTCAGCAATTTAAATTGTCTAATTCGGGCATTCGTGATTATTTCAGTCATGTTGTAACCAGCGACTCTGCCGGAGCCACAAAACCCAATCGTGAGATTTTTCTTTATTCAGAGCGCGTTACAGGAGCTAGGCCAGAAGAATGTTTAATGATCGGTGATGATGAAAGAGCGGATGTTCTAGGTGCCCAAAAAGCGGGATGGAAGGCGATCCATTTTGATCCACATTCCGGAGAAAATACAGATGAAAAAGTTTCGGAGTTATTAGAACTCACAAAGAAACTCTAATTTCTTTTGGACCAAGTAAACATAAAAAAGCCCGACTCTTTTTGAGAATCGGGCTTTCATTTTTTCAGTGAAGATTATTTCTTGTCGCCTGAGCAGCTTTTTGCAGCTCCACCTTTGCTGCAGCATGATTTTGCAGCTGGAGTAGCTCCACCGTTTCCAGTTTCAGATGTTTTCTCACCTTTAGCTTCTGTAGTTGTAGCTGATCCGCAAGATTTTGCAGCCTCAGATGAGCAACAACCTTTCTTGTCTTTGTTTTTCTTCTTGTCTTTGTCCTTGTCTTTATCTTTGTCTTTGTCTTTATCAACTGAAACAGTTTCTACGTTCGTGTTGAATGAAGATGCAGCAATTGCAACAGTTCCAAAAGAGAAAGTTGCGAGGCATAGGATTGCAAATATTTTTTTCATTTTGCTTTTGGTTTTAGAACTCAATACGGTAAAAATACAAACTTATTGTTAAAAATGAGCAATCTCTGTAATTCCTCCTTTAACAATATCTCCAAGTTTCACATTTACTTTAATATCTGTAGGTAGAATGATGTCTACACGTGATCCGAATTTGATAAAACCAAACTCGCCACCTTGTTTGGCCTCCTCTCCTACTTTGCAATAAGTTATGATTCTTCGCGCAACATAACCAGCAATTTGACGAAGCATAACACTGCGGCTGCCATTTTCAACAACTACTGTACTGCGTTCGTTTTGTGTAGAAGATTTCGGGTGACTTGCTACCAAATACAGCCCTTCATGGTATTTCACATAAACTACTTTTCCAGAGATCGAATAGCGATTGATGTGGACATTCAGCGGCGACATGAAAACCGAAATCAGCAATCGCTTCCCTTTGTAATATTCGGGTTCATCGATTTCTTCGATGGCTACAATTTTACCATCGGCAGGACAAAGTACATGACCATCACCAAGATTTTGTTTCCTAGATGGATTTCTAAAGAATTGAAGTACCAGTAAGAAGATTACCAAGGTTGCAAAGAGTACAAAACCTCTTAAAGCAAGTGCATCGCCCATGAATTGAGCAAGCACTCCATTGATAATCAATATAATAACAGATAGCCCAATGAGCATTCTATGCCCTTCGCGGTGAATCGTCATGAATGTAAAGCGTTAGATGTAAAGAAAACCAGCAGTTGAGCTGGCTTCACATTATAGGTGCATGTAGTTTTTCTTCGCAAGAAGCTGCTCTTGCGTTTCGCGGAAGTCTGGATCGTCGACACAACAATCTACAGGACATACTGCTGCGCATTGCGGCTCATCGTGAAAACCAACACACTCGGTACATTTATCGGTAACAATGTAGTACACATCCATTGCTTTAGGCGTGTTGGCATTGTCTGCCTGGTAGCTGCCACTTGCGGCATTTACCTCGCCTTTAAGAGATGTTCCGTCGGCAAATCGCCATTCGGTGCCACCTTCATAAATAGCATTATTCGGACACTCGGGCTCGCAAGCTCCGCAGTTGATGCACTCATCAGTAATCATGATTGCCATAACACATCAATTTTTTTAGGGTTATTTTCGCGATGCAAAACTAAGTGATATTTGCATTCTATATGAATCCGGAACAACGAATCAAGGCTTTTGTTGAATTAGGCCACGAAATCAGGGAGATAGCTCAATCTGAAACCAATAATTTGAACATCCGACAGCAGCAACTTCAGGAGCTGGCAGCCAATCTTTACCTCAATAACGCATGGTTTACACCAACCAACACCTTGCAAGCGCTCGATGGCATAGCAAGGTTACTTGATGAAGATTCGCTCCGCGGATGGTTGGAGCAGTATCCTCTTCAGGATGATCGTGACAAAACTGTTGGTGTCGTGATGGCGGGCAATCTTCCAGCCGTGGGATTTCATGATTTCATGTGTGTTATTTTATCAGGATGCCGCATTACAGCGAAATTATCGTCCGACGATCGACTCCTTATTCCGGCGATAGCCGCCATGCTTGTTGCCATTGAACCGAAATTCGCCGATAGAATTCACTTTACCGATGGAAAAATGCCGCCCTTTGAAGCCATTATCGCCACGGGAAGCAACAATTCGGCAAGGTATTTTGAATATTACTTTGGAAAATATCCGCACATCATCAGAAAAAGCCGCACATCGATCGCGATTTTGGATGGAAAGGAAACCGAAGCCGACCTAAAAGGGCTTGCAGATGATGTGTTTATGTATTTCGGAATGGGCTGCCGAAGCGTAACTAAATTTATGGTTCCACTCGACTATGATCCAGTGCCATTTCTAAATGCAACAGCGCACTGGGATAATTTAATTCATCACAGCAAATATTTGAACAATTACGAATATAGTCGCGCGGCATTTTTGGTGAATAGCATTCCACATTTTGATACTGGATATTTATTGATGCGCCTAGAAAATGCGCTTCACTCGCCTATTGGTGTATTGAATTTCGAACGGTATACAAACCGTGAAAGTTTGATGCAAAGTGTAAATGAACAATTAGAAAACCTGCAATGCATTGTTGCCCGCGAGGGAATTTATGAAGGAAGTGTCTTACCCGGATATGCGCAAAAGCCTGGTCCGATGGACTATGCCGACAATGTTGACACGATGAAATTTCTTCAATTTTGATTTTTACTCATTAATTTAATATCCAATAAAATGAAAGATTACATGAATTTTTTCTTGGATGAGGAGCAGGTTATTTCCGCATCAGACCAGCTAGACGTAGGGATTGAATTTGCTTACATGCTTCAAAAAGAAGATTTAGATTATTTGCTAGAAGTATGGGATCAGTATAGCGAAGAATGGAAGTCTGGAATTTGCTTTTTTGCTGGTTGTGCGCCATTAGAAGACAGTCTGAATTTCTTAATCCACGGACTTAACGACCCAAATGAAGAAATAAAATTTCAAGCATTGTGTTCCATTTTACAAAGCGCTGAAGAAGAATTAGAAGACTTTGGAAATTTGCCCTCCATTTTAAATCCGTTGCTAATCAAACGATTGATTTCTGAGGTTATGCATTCGAGTCAACAGCATTTGTTGGAGGAAGATTTTCCTGAGGTTTTACCAGAATTAAGAAAAAAATCACAGAATATAAATTAATGTCGAATCACTTGCTCATTTTAGGATTGGTTTGGCCTGAACCTAATTCTTCGGCTGCGGGAAGCCGGATGATCAAGCTTATCGAACTTTTCCTTTTAAATAATTGGAAAATCACATTTGCAAGTGCTGCTCAGAAAAGCGAATTTTCTTATTTGCCCCAAAATGAGAATATACAAGAGGCAAATATCCAGGTAAATGATTCAGGGTTTGACCAATGGATTTCGGAATTAAATCCTGACGTTGTATTGTTTGATCGATTTATCATGGAAGAGCAGTTCGGTTGGAGAGTAGCTGAATACTGTAAAAACGCAATACGAATTCTTGATACTGAAGATTTACATTTCCTTCGACATGCAAGGCATCAAGCCATTAAAGATGAGTTTATTCCAGGAAAAGTTGATCTCCAAAACGACCATGCCAAACGTGAAATTGCGTCAATTTTAAGGTGCGATGTATCCTTGATAATTTCAAGTTATGAATTTGAATTGCTTGAAACTGAATTTGGAATACCCAACAGCATTTTGCACTATTTGCCTTTTAAATCAGACTTGGAGGAGAATTTAAAACTCAAGCCATTTGAAGAAAGAACAGACTTTGTGAGTATTGGGAATTTCTTTCATGCACCAAATTTAGATGCTGTTAAAATTCTCAAAAAACAATTGTGGCTTCCCATTAGAAAATCTTTGCCTCATGCCAAACTTCATATTTTTGGAGCATATATTTCTCAGCAAGTCCTTGAAATGCATGATGAAAAAACTGGATTCATCGTTCATGGAAGAGCTGAAGATTCTAGAAGAGTAATTGGAAACTCGAAGGTGTTATTGGCTCCTTTGCGATTTGGAGCTGGATTAAAAGGGAAACTATTGGATGCGATGGAATCGGGCACTCCAACAGTAACAACATCGATTGGCGCTGAAGGAATGGTCTACCAAGGCCAATGGAATGGAATGATTGCCGACAATCCAGAGGCATTTATTGAGGCTGCAATTGAACTATACACCAATCAAGATACTTGGGAAACCTCACAAAAAATTGGGATTGATACAATTCGGAATGTTTTTTCTACAGCGGTTCATGAAGAAAAGCTGATTGAAAAAATCAACGAACTTTTAGATTTATCAAACATAGAAATCCATCGAAGAAAGAATTTTATGGGTTCTATGCTTATGCATCATACAGCACAAGGAACAAAATATATGTCGAAATGGATCGAATTAAAAAATCAGTCCCAAAACAAAATGGGCAATTTATCCGAAGATAAACTGCCCATTTGATAGGTTCAAATTAAAGAAACCTGTATTTTATTATTGCTCAATAATCTGTTTGTCTTTTGGATATTCAACTGAATAACCCAATTTAATTTTAGCAGTTTCGCTTGGTTTAATTTTCAAATTCCAAAGTAATTTACCATATTCTTCGTTGTATTCAGCATTGCCTTTTTCTTCGATTTCTACTTCAATTGTTTTTTGTTTTGAAATTGGCACCTGATCAAGAATTTCGATTTCAATTGGAGTTGTTTTATTGTTCCTGATGATGGTTTCATAAACATACGTTTCCTTTTGTGTGTCGCTCAGGATTTTCTTCGATGATTTATCTTGTAATTTAATTCGTTTAATTACGATTCTTTCATCTCTTCCTAATGAAATAAGAAGAGTATCGCCTGAAGCAGCTGGATTTAAATTGGTTTGACCTACAAACATGTCTGAATAAAAGATATTTGCTGGACCTGCCAAGAGATTGTACTTCCCGTAATCAGTTACTTTTGCAAGTAAAAACGCAGCAGGATCGAGCTTTGGAACTGCATGGTATTTAAATGTTGCAGGCACGTTATAGGTTTGAATAGCACAAATATGCTCTTTACCATCTGTTGGAATACTTTGATTAGCAGCAATTTCAAATTCAACGTTTATATCTGTTTCTGAAATATTTACTTCGTAATTGAAAGGATTTGAGTCCCATTCAAATTTTTCAGCAACACTGCCACTTGTAACAACATCGTTGAATTGCACCTGTGCCATGTTCATCGATACACTTGACAATGTGGTTGGCGCTACTGTACTTCTCACTGCATAGGTTACAAAATCGATGAATCGAGGATTCATAATTGGGCGGTTGTTGTTCAAACTTGGATTGGCAGTTGAAACGCTCACTTTAACATCCTTCCAAGGGAATCCGGTATTTTGAAAAATTCGGGCTTTGTAAAGAATGTTTACAGGCTGAGTTGTATTGGCAACCTTGATATCATACATTGGCGTCCAACCAGCTTGTTGAACGATAAACGATGGCATGAGCTGAAGTGACCCACCAACTTCTGTAGAAAAACTTAATACGATTTCTTTTTCTGGTTCTTTTGGATTTTGTCCCAATTCTTCCATTTGAGCTTGAAACTTATCACGTTTTTCAGCCAATTTATTTTCCCGAAAAGAGATGTCATGAAGTTTCTTTTTAAGATCCATCATGCGTTGACGATAGAAATCCGTGAGTGTAACCAATTCAGCTGGCTTCAAACCTTCTTGATTGCTTCCCAATTTTTTGTTGTTATCGATTAATGCAATTTCACCGTTATAAACAGCCCTTTGTTCAGTGAACCATGCTAAATCTTGATTAAATACTTGGATAGAATCGAGCAGCTTTTTGTAAGCTGCATTTTTTGATGGTTCTTCATTTAATTCAGTGAAATAATTCACTCGGGTTGTTGCTGATAACAATGTTGCATTGCCTTTTAAAGCAACCTGCAAACTTTGATCTATCATATGCATCGAAACTCCGGTGATGACTACTTCAGAATTCCCTTTTGGGATTGTGACATTCACCAATCGGGTTTCTTTGGCTTGACTACGATAAACAGTTACTTCGGTTACTTTTGAGGCTACTGGAATTTCATCTGCAAATGTTTGGAGAGAAAATCCAAAGAGCGAGAGTGCAAAAAGGAAGAGTTTCATATGAATTGAGCTATTTGTTGATTCTTAGATTTGCATCTGAAATTTGATAGAACTCCAAACTCAGACGAGCGTGCCAAGGTATGCAGATTTAAAAAGTGTGTTCAAAGAGTGCTTAATTATTCTTTTAAATAGTTGATAACGAGCGTAATTAATGTACTTGTTGAGCTTCAATCTAAATGACTAAATTGCATGCTGATTATGAAATCCATCATCTGTTTAGCCTTTTTCTTCCTCAGCCTTATGAGCCAAGCACAAACCGATAGCTTACCAATCATTACAGGAACTCTCAACGACACACTTTTTCAATCTGAATGGTTTGCCAATTGGTCGCAATCAAAAGGATACAAGCCTGATGCAGAAACCATCAAAGCTTTGCAACAAGAAAATTCCAATAACCTAACATTCAAAGTTTACTTGGGCACTTGGTGCGAAGACAGTCAGATTCATGTTCCAGCGTTTCTTGTAGTTGCTGCAATATTGAATTGGAAATATGAATTAATTGGCGTGAATCGTGAAAAAGAATGTCCATTCGAAAAGAAGAATTGCAAGAATTGGGACATCACAAAACTTCCTACAATTGTTGTTTTTCAGGATCAAACTGAAAAGGGAAGAATCATTGAAACGCCTGAAATATCTGTGGAAAAAGACCTGTTGAAAATCTTGAAGTAGGTTTAATTAACAATCAAGAGTTGTTTGTTCTTAATTCCCTTTTCTTTTGGGTTTCCCATATTTCTCACGCATTTGCTGATCATGTGTTTTACGAACATTCACTTTCTGGTTTTTCTCCGATTTCTCGTGGAATGCACCACCACCTTCGTTAAGCTTAATTTTAATTTTATAATCAGGCATTTTCACCTGAGGCATTTCATCTAGGTTCAGGATTTCAGAGATTTCAACTGCCTCAGGAAATTTAGCTCTTGGAATGGCATAATGCATTAGTTCTTCAATTTTAAGAACCATTTCGGCATCATTGGCTAAAATGAAAGAGATAGAATCACCTTTGGCATCAGCCCGTCCAGAACGACCAATTCTGTGGACATAATTTTCGGTTGTTTCGGGAATGTCGAAATTGATAACATGCGAAACCCCAGTGATATCAATCCCTCGAGACAAGACATCTGTTGCAACTAAAATTCTTTGTTTCCCTTCGGAAAAATTCTCCACAGCACGAAAACGGGCATTTTGTGCTTTACTCGCGTGGATAACTCCAGCCTCACCAGGAAATTCATTTTCCAAGTGATTGTGTAATTTATCTACTAGTTTTCTGCTTGACGCAAAAATCAAAACCCTATCCATACCCTCCTGGCCCAAAAGGTAATTCAGCAAATTCAATTTGGTATGGTAGTTTGGAACCTGATACGCTATTTGGTTGATATTGGTAAGAGGACTTCCACTTGGTGCAGCTTCAATACGCACTGGCAAACGGAAAAAAGTCTTAATCATCGAATCAACTTCATCCGAATATGTAGCTGAAAACATCAAAGTTTGACGTTTCGGAGGCAACAAATCGAAAACACGTTCCAATTGAGGTCTGAACCCTAAACTGAACATTTCATCAACCTCATCAATAATCACTCGCTTAATGACTTTCGATTTAATCGTACTGTCGAGCATCAAATCGAGTAATCGCCCTGGAGTAGCAACAAGAATATCGAGTCCACCAATAATTTGTTCGCGTTGTGCACGAATATTCACTCCCCCATAAATGCCAATAGCCTCTACATTCATGTAAGGCGTGAGCTTTTTTATTTCCTCTACCACTTGAACCACCAACTCGCGTGTTGGAACAATAATTAAGGTTTGAGGTAATTTATCTTTTGAATACTTCCACAATCTCAAGCAAGGAAGCAAATATGCAATTGTTTTTCCGGTGCCTGTTTGGGCTAATCCAACCACATCGTGGCCTGCCATCATTGCCGAAAAAGCCCTTTCTTGGATGGGAGTAGGCTGAGAATATCCAAGGTCATTCAGCGCGTTTAAAATTGGGGTGCTGAGGTTGAGATCGGAGAATTTACTGGTTTGCATAGCCTAAATTGAGCCGCGAAGATAAGGTAAATTCGGCGGTAGGCTTTTCACTTGATTATGAGCCTGCTATAACAAGCTACTTCATTGTGTGTTTTAAATCATGAAATTGTGCGTAATTTCCGACATCGAAATCCTATGAAAAAACTCACCATTTTAGTCGCAATTGCCTTATTGGTAGCGTGTTCTCCGAAAGTAACAAAGCCGATTCAAACATCAGAGGCTGAGAAGCCGAAAGTTCAATTTACAGATGAACAGATGGCAGAATTGAACAAAGGTAAATTGATCTATGATCAGTACTGCGGATTGTGCCATGCAGCCAAAAAAGTTGATTCAAGATCAGCAGAAGCTTGGAAAGCTGTGGTTCCACGAATGGTGGTGAAAGTGAACAAGAAGTCTGGAACAGAATCGATTGGGCAAATGGATGAACAGGTAATGTTAAAATACCTGACGACCATGTGTAATCAGTAATTCACTGATTGAAATCCTATTTTATTTTCAGACTTATTCATTCAAATGGATGAGCCTGAATACTTTTCGGTAGCTTCCTGATTCGCAAGCGAGAAAGTAAGTGCCAGATGCCAAGCCCGACAGATTGATTGTTATATCGTATTGATGATTTTCCGATTTACGAAAATCCTTCAACAGCAAGCAACCTGAACTTGAATACAACGAATAATTCAAGGATGGATCGTTTGAATTCAAGGTTAAACGCGTGAATTCCTTGGCTGGATTTGGAAATAAAATAGCCTCTTGTATAGGTTTCTTCCGGTCGCCCAAATTTTGATTATTGCTGGATGAGATTGCTAGAGCAGTTGTTGAATCGGTGCTTGCGACTTGCTGATTTTCAGCATTGTTTTCTGTGGATGTTCGATTCTCTAGAAATGCTATTGCGTCGTTTTTACTGCCAATTCCAGATCGAACAAAAACATCGATTAACTTTTCGTTCGAACACGACGCTAACGCAGGAACGTCAGGCAATTTCGTTCTCATTTCAAGTTTGCCGGAAGTAATTACTGTGTACCTTCCTCTTTCTGCTTTTGTGATGGTTTTAATGCCCGATTTTAACGTTATTAATTGTTCTTCATGGCACATAAATCCAGAGGTGAGATTATTTCCATTTAAAGAAACACAAATAGGAAAGCTAAATCCTCTATCAGTGCTCAAGGTTTTCCATAAAGCGATGTTTTGATTGTCGGCAGAAAATAACCCAAGCCATGAATTGTGATTTTGACCTTGACCCGAAATTACTAAAGCTTCATTTGATGCATTATCAAACGACAATTCACGGGTAAATTCACCACCCATAATTTTGGTTCCATCAGGTAAAAATTGAAGTATACGCGATCTAGTATTAAATGCGCCTTTTTTTCCAGTGTGAAATTGCACATCTGCTAATTTACCTGAATTATCAAGTGCGACCCAACAAATTCCACTGTTAGAACCTTGAGGCGCGCTGGTTTGATCATCATTCACTGACAATTCATCTTCGTTAATATAAAATTCGCTGCCAAAATCTACTACAAAATGAAAATTGTTTTCCGAATCAAAATCTGCATCTAATATGGCATATGCCCAGTATCCACCATAATACTTAATCCATTGTTTATCGCCAGTTTCAGAAAGGCATAAAACAATTCCTGAATGCCGATTAACTCTATTTATTTCTGTTTTATCTGCTGTTTTATACCAGTCTATTTTTTTATTTTTAATCGATGTGCAGAAATACACTTTCTGATCGGGAGAAACGAAAACCTTAGACTTCCCATCTAGTTGATCATGCAGAACTTGACTCTTAAAATATTGCTGCCAAATAATATCACCTTTGGAATTGTATTTAAGTAAATATTCAGAAGAAGTATAACATGAATCAGGAATCTTAATTTCATCTCCCGTGAATCCTTTGCGGTAATAACCCGTGTAATAAATATTTCCTGAACTGTCGCAGTCTATCGAAGTCGCTTCAGTCCAAGCGGAAGTTTGGCTTCTAGCCCACTCTAGTTTGCCATCCTTGCTGTAAGTAGCAATAAAACTGGCATATCCACCTTTGTGCGTTTTCGTATTCCCTTTTGTGGATGGAAACACAAGTTGATGGTCACAAAAACCAGCTACCGCTACACCTTGATTCTTCAACAATTTAATTGATCGAATTCTAGAGTCGTTGTTGCTTAAAAACGGCAGTGCCCAGAGTGTTTTCCCTTGTTTCGATATTTTGATAAGAAATGATGCCACATGTTTAGGTGCTTCGAATCGTTTCTTGAGATCAGGAACTTCCATCCATCCACCGTAGGTGCCAGCTGCATAAATATTGCCTTCAGCGTCAGTTTGGGTTCCGGCTAAATCAACATCGTAAAAACCTTTCAGCACATAGGCCCATTCAGAAACAGGTGTTTGAGAAAACAAATTAAATGGAAGAAAAAATAGCAATGACAGAAGGAACTTCATCAGGATAGAATGTAAAACGAAAGTAAATGAAAAGTACGAAGCGTCGATGATATGCGAAGCTTGTTAAAACGTTCAGTGCTTTTTCAAATTATTCATGGTTTATTTCACAAATTGGGAATAAAAGATCGCTCAACGAAATTTTCTATTTTTTCTTTAAGTTAGCCGCCAGAAATTGACAGAAAATAAATACCAATATTTCAAACTTAAATTTGCTTCCAATAAAGCCCATGGTGATGAAAATAATTTATTTAACAAAAATTACATTTTTCATACTGTTTTCAATTGTTCTAATTTCCTGCAATACACAAAGCAAAAAAGGCAAATGGTCGAAGGCTGATAAAATTCGTTTTTACCAAGAAATGGAAAAAACCAAAGAGCTTGATAATCTTGGTGAAGACAAAAAGAAATGGATTGATTGTTATTTTGAGAAAGCACAAGCCGAATTCAGCTCATATGATGATGCCGACAATGATCTTGAAGGTTGCAAAAAACTTGCTGAAATCTGTGGAAATGAAATTATTGATCAAGGAAGTGAAATTGGGAAGTGGTCGGAAAGAGATAAAAAATTGTATTTTGATGAAATGAACAAAACAGACTTTTCAACGCTTGGGGATGTTAAAGACGATTATATCAATTGCTATTTAAATAAACTCGAGAACAATTTTCAATCGATCAGGTTGGCCAATTTAGATACATTAAAATGCGAAACACTAGCATTGGAGTGCGCATCAGAATTGTTTCCTACAGACCAAGAATAATACAATTAACAAACTACTTGATAATGAAAATTAAAGTATTTGCCAGTGTAATCGCATCTGTTTTACTCCTTGCTTCATGCAGCAGTAAAAATCAACATTTAGGAACTTGGGTGAGTCGCGACGACCGCGGCAATGAGTTGCAGCTAGTATTTCATGAAGATTCAACCATGAAATTAAGTTCTGCAGGAAATGTAATTATTTCGGATGAACCAACTTTTGTTGAAACCGGTGAGAAAATTGAAATCAAGGCGAAGTTGGATCAAGATAAAACTCCGATGGATCTAGACTTTGTAATGTTTGTAAACGGTAAATCCGACGAATCTAGAAGTATGCGTTGCCTTTTAAACATAAAGTCGGATGATGAAATGGAATTTCAAATAGAAAGAAACAGTTCAGTTCGACCAGCAAAAATCGATACTTCTAGCCCAGGATATCAATTGTTTAAGCGCGTGAAATAACGAGTACACTTAGAAATATTAATTTTCGGAATACCGACTGAGTAACGTTGGTTCATAGCCATAAATCACCTCATAATGATCGGTATTAGGACACTGACAGCCAGCATTTGTTACTGCATAATAACAATCTTCAGCGGTCATACGCGTATCGAGTAATAATTCCACAACCAACCAATAAAATCGCGTTGTATTTTCTTGACTCCAAAATTCCGACTCAATATCAAACTGCAAGTGAATTGAAAAGATGAGTTTTTCTTGGTTAAAAAATTCAAGTAGAAACAAGCCATCCTTCAGCTCGTTCATTTTAAAATTAGGTATCGACATAATATGGGTGTTTAAATGTTAGGATGATTCAAAGGAAATAAAGTTGAGTAGAATATTGAATGATTTTTCATTCCTCACTCCTAAAATAAATATTTACAGCTGGCGATAAATTTCGTTTTTTCTTAAGTATTTAAATGCGATCAATAAAAATTCGCTTGATCAATTTAATTGTGTAAAGTCGAATTGATCTTTTTAAATTTTTAATCTTTCAATTTTATCAAGACACTTCCGATCGGCATCTGCCCAATCTAAATCTTTCAATTCATTAATGTTGCCTAATTGAAGAGCATCGTGCTCGATCAACTTGATTGTACCTTCTACAACCTGCACTCGAAATGGAATTAAATAGATGGTGAAATCTGGATAATCATGCTGAACGGTTTCCATGCGTTCGAGAATTTCGATTTTTATCTGCAATTCTTCCAATAATTCGCGGTGCAAGGCCGATTCTGCACTTTCACCTGCTTCTACTTTTCCGCCCGGGAACTCCCATTTACCGGGCATCTTCATTCCGACGCCCCGGCGAAAAGCATACATTTTACCAGATTCTTCGATAATGCCGCAGCATACTTCTAAAACCTTTTTCACTAAGCAGAATATCCGGCAATCAAAATCCCTAAAACTTCCTGTGCAGCAAGTGGAATGCTGGTTCCAGGACCAAACACCGACGACACGCCAGCATCATATAAGGTTTGATAATCTTGTTGCGGAATTACACCTCCTGCAACCACAATGATATCTGGTCTTCCTGCCTTCTTCAACTCCTCAATCACCTGTGGAATCAAGGTTTTATGTCCACCAGCAAGCGATGAAACACCCAGAATATGTACATCGTTTTCCATGGCTTGCTTGGCCACTTCGGCTGGAGTTTGAAACAATGGTCCAATGTCAACATCAAATCCCATATCCGCGAAGCCGGTAGAAATTACTTTAGCGCCACGGTCATGTCCATCTTGCCCCATTTTCGCCACCAAGATTCTTGGTCTTCTTCCTGCCAATGCAGCAAATTCATCCGCCATTTGGCGAGCCTTATTGAGTTGTTCGTTGTTTTTCACTTCTGCAGAATAAACGCCCGAAATACTTCTGATGGTGGCTTGATATCGGCCATATACTTTTTCCAAAGCAAATGAAATTTCACCCAATGTTGCACGGTGGCGCGCCGCTTCAACACTCAATTCTAGCAGATTTCCTTTGCCCGATTTAGCCGCTTCGGTGAGCGCTTCCAAGGCTGCATTCACTTTTTTCTGGTCACGCTTCGATTTGATTTCAGCCAAGCGTTTCAGCTGACTTTCACGAACCTTTGTATTGTCAACTTCGAGAATTTCGAGTGGTGTTTCTTCGGCTAATTTAAACTGGTTCACCCCAACAATCACCTCGGTTCCAGCATCGATTCTGGCTTGCTTTTTTGCAGCTGCTTCCTCGATGCGCATTTTGGGAATTCCGGTTTCGATCGCTTTCGCCATGCCGCCTAGCTCTTCCACTTCTTGCATTAATTTCCAAGCTTGTTCAGTGAGTTCACGGGTGAGATTCTCCACGTAAAAACTACCTGCCCACGGATCAACAGCCTTGGTAATTTCGGTTTCTAATTGAATGAACAATTGAGTATTTCTAGCTATTCGAGCCGACGCATCCGTTGGCAAAGCTATGGCTTCATCCAGCGCATTGGTGTGTAAACTCTGCGTTCCACCCAATACAGCTGCCATGGCTTCGATGGTTGTTCGCGCCACATTGTTGTAAGGATCTTGCTCGGTTAAACTCCAACCACTGGTTTGACAATGCGTTCTCAAAGCGAGCGACTTCTCCGATTTCGGGTCGAACTGCTTGATTAATTTCGCCCACAACATTCGCCCAGCGCGCATTTTGGCAATTTCCATGAAGTGATTCATCCCGATTCCCCAGAAGAATGACAAGCGAGGAGCAAAATCGTCGATTTTCAATCCAGCAGCCAAACCAGTACGTAGGTATTCTAAACCATCACTCAATGTGTATGCAAGCTCAATGGCAGCAGTGGCGCCAGCTTCGTGCATGTGATAGCCCGAAATACTGATGCTGTTGAACTTCGGCATCCGTTTCGACGTGTAGGCAAAAATATCCGCAATAATCCGCATGCTCGGGGTTGGCGGATAGATGTAAGTATTGCGAACCATGAACTCCTTCAGGATGTCGTTTTGGATCGTTCCACTAAGCAATTCCTCTTTCACACCTTGCTCTTCAGCTGCAACGATAAAAAATGCCATAACAGGCAAAACTGCACCGTTCATGGTCATCGAAACGCTCATTTGATCGAGCGGAATCTGATCGAAAAGCACTTTCATATCTTCCACCGAATCTATGGCTACACCTGCTTTTCCGACGTCTCCTTCTACCCTCTCGTGGTCGCTGTCGTAACCTCGGTGCGTGGCTAAATCAAACGCAACCGACAGACCTTTTTGTCCGGCCGCCAAATTGCGACGGTAAAAAGCATTGCTCTCTTCAGCTGTACTAAATCCGGCGTATTGGCGAATTGTCCATGGTCTAGAAACATACATACTCGTATATGGACCTCGGAGAAATGGAGCAACACCGGCGGCAAAGCGCAGATGTTCAACCTGAACGAGTGTAGATGGATCGTAATGTCCGCGAATAGCAATGCCTTCAGGTGCTTCCCAAACAGATTGTTCTGCACCTGAATAATCGGCTATTGGTTTCTTGATGCTTTTAAAATCGAGCGTTTTCATGGTCATTCAGGGTAAATCAAGATTCGGCTACTAAAACTTTTTGGAAGATCGCTTCGGTATCGCAGCCCATGAAAATGTAATCGTCGATGTTAGTTATTTTTTGCGCAGAATCTGCGGATGGCTTACCTGCGATCCACACCAAACCGTTTGGCCATTGATCGGTTTTCAGCATTTCTACTGCGGATGGATAGTCTTCATCGGCTGCACAAAGCACCACAATATCAGCTTTCATTGCGAACGAACTTTTAAGCTGATCGATCAAAGCTACCGATGGATCTCCAAGGTTCGATTTAATGCCTGCCATCGCAAGGAAATCTTTGGCAAAACCTGCACGGGCGCTGCGTTTGGAAGCATCACCGAATACTGCAAGAAATGCACTCAAGGATTTCGATTTATTTAGGTAATAACGGATTTTTTCAATCACTTCGGCTTCTCGAAACGACTCGATAGTCTTGATTTCGGGCAATTTGCTGAGTGGATCGCGCTGCTTCTGTGGAGGTTCAATTCGAGCCGACGATAAATCTGCAAATTGAGAAACTCCTACCAACACACGCTTCCGAGTGGAAATAGATTTGCGAAGTTCACCTGCTGAAGCCTTCACTTGATCTTGAATCCACGATGAACGCAATGCTGCAGTAAATCCGCCCTTGGCTTCAGTTTCTTGAAACAAGTTCCAAGCACGATCAATTAATTCGTGTGTGAGTGCATCAATGTACCATGCGCCAGATGCGGGATCGAGCACTTTATCGAGGCGACTTTCATCGTGCAATAAATGCTGGATATTGAGTGCTAAACGGCGAGAATTTACATCCGATTCACGGAAAAATGCATCGTATGGTTGAACGGTCAATGTATCAGTACCGCCCGATACTGCAGCCATTCCTTCGGTAGTTGCACGAAGAAGATTGTTGTAAAAATCGGCAGTCGTTTTATTGCGCAATGCTGTGATTGCAGCTATTTCGAGCGGTGAAGTTTTACTGTCGATTCCGTAAGCCTCCAGGAACATATGCCATAGGATTCTCGCAGCGCGGAACTTGGCTATTTGAAGAAAATAATCGGAGCCAGAGGCCAATTCCAAACGAGCATTTGCGGCCAATGTTTCGATAGAAATCCGCTTACCGAGTTCTTGGAAATACTCGTTAAATGTCGACAATGAAAAGGCTAATTCCTGCACCGCTGTAGCGCCCGATTCGTGCCACACAGAACCTTTCACTACCAAGTTGCGGAATTTCGGCAAGGCATCGGAAGCAGCAGAAATCATGGCTTCCAGAATGCTAAAACTTTCGCTTTTACTGTATGGAAATGCGCCGGTAATTGCGTAATCGGTAAGGATATCATAGGTAACAGAACCGCGCAACTTTTGCTTGTCGATGCTGCGACGAGAAAACTCATCTGTTAACATGAAAAGCAACGATGGTGCACCTTCGCCGGCATCAAAACGCAGAGAAATATATTCGAGAACGATATTTTTCAAGGTCAGAATAAGCTCTTCTTGGTTGCTGATTCCGATTCCAGTGAAATTAAGTGAATTCGCGCCATGCTGTAGGGCTTCATGCGCTTGCTTATTGGATTGAATGAGATCGTCGGTGGCAATGTCTACATTCATTTCCCATTCGTTTGCAGCAGCAAATTCGGGATTGAGTGCTTTTCTGTATGGACCGATAAATATTGGTTCTGGCGCCTTTTCGGCCGAATAGTATGATTGAATTTGAATGTCTTCCGAACGTGCTTGAAGCAATCGGGAAACATCGTCAGATTTCATATCCTTTTTGAGCTGCTCAAGCCACTGGTCATAGTTGGCCGGACTAAATTCTCCGAAGAGTTGTTCCATTCGTTAATTTTGGGAAAACAAAAATAGGAAAGCCAAAAGGTTTATCCCAATTAATTGCGCTGAAAGCATCGAAAACACAGAAAAAATCTTAGCGATTAATTCTGTTTGACAAATCAATCAAATGCAATAAGAAATCGAAGATTAAAATCAGTTACAAACCCTACAAAACAAATTGGATTATTCAGCCTTTTTGGTGGAATCGGTCACTAGCCAAACTTCTTCGTCGGCTTTTTTCATGAAATAATGCTCACGGGCAAATTTCTCGAGGCTCTTTGTATCGTAAAATAAATCGTTTAGATCCTCTTTGGTTTTCTTGATTTCGGTTTGATAATAGCGTTTTTCCTTTTTCAAATCGTATAAACCTTGACGCTCTTGGTATTGAGAGATAAGGCTGTTTTGATCAAAAAACATCACCCAAGTGAGGAAGATAAAGATTGCTAAAAAATACCGGTTTCCCCAGATTGGGTAGCGTTCAACAAACAACTTGATGAATTCCGGCTTTTTCATTGATGCAAAAATAAACAGCTATTCAGTGTGGAAAAATCGGGATCAAGAATACTTATGAGCTAAACACTGTTATTAGCCAAATTATTCCACAACCAACTTTCCAATCATTTTCGGAAAATTGCCAGGAAAGGTGCTAATGTAATTGTACGATCCAGAACCAGGCGCAGTAAAATCAACTACAACCGATTGACCAGGCGCGGCAAGTGCCGACGATACGATCACATTCTTACCGTAAGCTACATAGTTATTGTCGGAACCTGCAGCCATGGCATCATTCACTACTTCCTGTCCAGCACCAAGGTTCACCAACACCCAGTTTTCGTACATGCCTTCGCTTTTAAGCTGGTTGTTGAGGGTAAGTTTCACCTTTGCGCCCTTTTTCAAATTGATTCGGTTCGGTTCGAATCGCACATCCGCTGGAGAAGTTCCTTTCACATTTACGGTGATGAGCATTTCCCCAGTAGCCGAAAGCGTACCAGACGTTTCCGATCCACCACAAGAGAAAAGCATGATAACCAAGCCAATAGATATAAAAAAAGGGAGTGCTTTTTTGAGAATAATCATACCGAAAAAATCTAACGCAAGATGTACAGAAATTCTATTGGATTGTCGGAAAAGACATATTTTTTTTCATCCTTACATATTTCGAAAAGATGTTAACAATATGAGGCATTGGCCGCGATACGGCTATCTTTGCATCAATGGAGAATTTTCTTGTTTCCGCCCGTAAATACCGTCCAGTTACCTTCCGTTCAGTAGTTGGTCAGGAAACCATCACCAATACCTTAAAAAACTCGATCCGCAGCAACCATCTTGCTCAAGCATTTCTTTTTTGCGGCCCAAGAGGTGTAGGTAAAACCACCTGTGCGCGAATTCTGGCGAAAACGGTTAATTGCTTGAACCTCTCCGAGGATACTGAACCTTGCAATGCCTGCGAAAGCTGTTTGGGATTCAACCAAAGTGCTTCATTCAACATCCATGAACTCGATGCGGCATCAAACAACTCGGTGGATGATATTCGTGCCCTGATCGAACAAGTTCGTTTTGCGCCTCAAATTGGAAAATACGGAGTGTATATCATCGATGAGGTCCACATGCTTAGTCCTCAAGCATTTAATGCGTTCCTCAAAACCCTTGAAGAACCTCCTCGCCATGCAATTTTCATTTTAGCAACCACCGAGCGACACAAAATCCTTCCAACAATCCTCTCTCGTTGTCAGGTATTTACGTTCAATAGAATCAAGGTCGACGATATTTCATCGCATCTTGAATATGTTGCGAAAAGTGAAAATATCCAAGCAGAAACCGACGCCTTGCATGTTATCGCCCAAAAGGCGGATGGAGGACTTCGCGATGCCTTGTCGATGTTCGACCAAATCGTGAGTTATTCAGGTGGCTCAACGATTACATATAAGTCGGCCATCGAAAACCTGAACGTTCTCGACTACGACTATTTTTTCAGGGCTACCGATACTTTCATCCAAGGAAGCTACAGCGATACACTGATGCTGCTCAATGAAGTACTTACGAAAGGATTCGATCTTGGTAATTTCCTCAGTGGATTGTCGGAACACTTTCGAAACCTTCTGGTTTGTTGGGATGCCGTTACTTTACCACTCTTGGAAGTAAGTGCTGGCGTTAAAAGTCGTTACCAAAGTCAGAGTCAGCAATGCGGCCCTCTTGCACTTATTCGTGGAATCGATTTAATCAATCAAACTGAAATTTCTCTCAAAAGTGCGCGCAACAGTCGATTATCGGCAGAATTGGGAATGCTCAAGATGTGTGGGATTTTCAAGCCAGAGCCACAGCCAGAAAAAAAAACTCCTGACGTAAGCCCTGCCGCACCCGCTCCTGTAGCGCAGAAGCCAGAAGAACCGGCAAAGCAACCAGTGATCAATTTGCGTGGAGTATCACCAGTTCGATCAACTATTTCGATACGCAAGCACCTCGAGAAGAACGAAGAAACTTTTGATACTACCTCGAATCAACAGCCTACTCACTCAATTACCGAGCAACTTCCAGAAGATTCTTTTGATTTGGAGGCATTGCTTCAACACTGGGAAAAATACACCGAGAAACTAAGAGTTGAAGGGAAATTTTCACTTTGTAGCTCACTAACTATCACACAGCCACAGCTGCTAGAAGGTTTTCAAATTGGCTATATGGTTCAAAATGAAAGTCAGCTCAGAGAACTTGAAAACGACAAGCACGATCTTACCACTTACTTGCAAAAGCAACTCAGAAATTTCAGCTTGAGAATTCAGCTCAGCAAATCGGAAATGCCAATAAAAACAAGGCCATTCACAGCCGATGAAAAATTGAAGGCTCTTGAGGAAATGAATCCACACGTTGCATCGCTGAGAAAGAAACTGGGCTTAAACCCAGGATAAAATCAAGGCAATTGTAGTTTTTTGAGCATGCTAATCGGCCCCGGACAATAGGTTTCGTGGCAACGAATGCATGTTTTTACCAAATTGTTGTATTCACTTTTCTGATCGACTTTTTCAGCCTTTCCAAAGCGGTCTAACTGGATTAAAAAAGCGTTGGCGTATTCTGGATAACGTTCGCCCTTTTTAGATTCCACGCTGGGTTTTGCAGTATTGATCCGATGGTATTTTTTATAAAACATCGGGACCTTCTCCCCTTTTTGCACCTTCACACGAACACGTTTCATGTCGTTGGCCATTGTGCGCATCAGTTTACTCAACTCACTTTCGGACCGAAATCCATTCAACAGAACTGAAAGTATGAGTAAACCTGAAACCAGGAATAGGCCTTTAATTTTCATGAAGGAGTTGAACGAGAAACTACTTTTTATAGATCAACACGCCTGAAGCTTCGAAAGATAGACGGGTTTCTGGCTCTGTTATTTTTTCGATCTCTTCCTTTGTTTTTCCTGCATCTTCTGCATAATGGCGAAGCATATCAACCGACAATACCTCTCTAAAAGCAACACCATCCATTACAGCAATTTTACCATCAGCATCTTTTGGAACGAAGAAACCGTAATCCTTGAAACGAACCATCATTTGTTTGCCTTCCCCAAGATCAACATTCATCCAACAGCCTTTTTTCTGACAAACATTTACGATGGGAGCAGAAATTTTAACGAGTAAGGAGTCTTTTCCATCGATTTGCTTCAAGAAAGATGCGCCTTCAATTGCACCATCAAGCTTAATTTTCTCACCGAATGATTCAGTTTTTTGAGCAAGAACGGAAGAAACAGAGAGGATAACTGCAAAAAATAATGTGTAAAGTTTCATAGCGATTGTTTGAGGTTATAAAGATACTGTTTTGCCCGTCTTAGTAGCATGCAGCATATGTCTTTTATGTGGAGGACCAGGCAAGCGTTGCACCCTAAAACCGAATGCTTGCATCTGTCGGCGCACTTCACCTTTGGCGCAATAGGTAACCCAAATACCTCCAACTTTTAAAGCATCAGCGCACATTTGCAAGGATTGTTGGTCCCAAATTTCTGGTTGATCGACAGGCGAAAAAGCATCGAAGAACACGATATCAAACCCATCACCTAACTGAACATCAGGCCACTTAGCATTCAACTTTGTAAACTTAAAGTGCGGATAATGATGCTCTTCATTCCAGTTTGAATTGTGCAACAAATGGAAATCTTCGGATACATCAGACAACAAGTATTGAAAATCATTAAGAATTGATGGGTGCACAGGGAAGGCTTCAATTCCGGTATACTCGACTTTTTTACCCGATTTTATTGCCCATTGCCAGGCTAAAAGCGCATTGAGACCAGAACCAAATCCAACCTCTAAAATTCTGATGATGCTTGATTCAGTTGAAGAAACAGTATCTAAACCATGTTCAATAAAAACATGCATGCTTTCCTGCAATGCTCCGTGGCTACTGTGATAAGTAGTTCCAAATTCAAACGAACGCAAAGTACTGCTTCCGTCTTCCGTTGCTTCAACGGTTACATCTGCAAACTGCATAGAGAATTATCTAGATAGAATCTTGAACTCAGTACGACGGTTCAGCTGGCGACCTTGATCTGTATCGTTTGGAGCGATTGGCTCGGTAAAACCATATCCTTTGAACTCAAGACGTTCCTTTTTGATACCTTTCTTTTCAACGAGATAATCGACTACTGAAAGAGCACGGCTTGTAGAAAGCTTTTCATTGTAGGCTGCAGAACCTATATTGTCGGTGTGTGAGGAGATCTCGATGCGCATGGTTGGATTCACATCTAACAGTTTCGCCAAACGATCTAATTCCGCAACCGATTGCGTGCGTAAAGTCGACTTATTGAAATCATAGAAAATGTTTCTCAATACGATCTTTTGCCCTACTTCGAGCTTACTTAGCTCAATGTCTTTGTTGATTTCTTGGTATTGTTTCGACTTCGGTAAATCGACGTTTTCGGAGTAGAACAAGTAGCCTTCCATGGTCACAGCGATACCATAGTTTCTTCCCGAAGGAAGTGATACCAGGTATTTACCGGTTTTGGAGTTCGATTGGAAAGTCGAAACCACTTCGTTTTTCTCGTTATCCGTAATCACAATCACTGCGTTGAGTGGCTCCTTCGACAAAGCATCAGTTACTGTTCCTTTGAGGATGGTTACATTAGAAGCGAACTTTCGGTCGAGCTTAGGTTCAATAACAGATTCACGTTCTAAAATCGAACTAGAAAGAAGCAATTGATCCTGGGTGTTCATAACGGTTTCCTTTTCAGGACCGAGAAGCGTAATCATGTAAATATCAGTCTCTCCGATAGCATCCATCCTCGCAGACGAATAATAGCCGTGCTTACCTGATGCGGATACTACAAAAAACACATCTCTATCGGCAGAATTGATTGGATAACCAACATTTTCAGGCTCCGACCATTTTCCATTTTCGAACACAGTTCTGAAGATGTCGTAGCTGCCCATCGTCTTGTGACCTTTCGAACTGAAATACATCGTTTTACCATCTGGATGCATGTAAACAGCTTCCTCGTCGTAAGGCGTATTGATGGTTGGCCCAAGGTTCTCGGCTGGAAGCCAGTTGCCCTTTTCGTCTTGTCGAGTTACATAAATATCGAAACCTCCGATACTTCCAGTAGGCTTGTCACTCACAAAATAAATCGACTTTTCGTCGTAAGAAAAACAGGCATGAATCTCAGAGAAATCAGTGTTGATGGCCTTTCCACCAGCTGATTCTGGCTTCGACCATTTATCTCCTTCAAGTTTCGACATGAGGATATCGCCTTTGTTGTCTCCATCATCAGAATAAATGAAGAGCTTTTGACCATCGTTTGAAAGAGCGATTGTAGCATCATGCTCACGTGTGTTAACGGGAGCTTGAAGAGTCAACGGTGGTGTCCAAATGCCGTTTTGCTTGGTCGACGAATAGATGTCTTCGAAATACAAACCATCGTCGGCAATGAGTTTTCCTGTGGTGTTGTCGCGTCGGGAAGTAAAGAACATGATCGATTCGTCGGCAGAAATTACTGCTGCATATTCTCTGTATTTAGAGTTCACAACAGGCCCCATGTTTTCGATGTTCACTCTTACTGGATTGGCTACCAATTGTTTACCTTCGTTACATTCTGTAATACGTTTATCAGGATCAAGACCTGGCTTTTTTTCTTGCACGCCTTTGTACAAAGAATAGTACTTGATGGCATTTTCGAAGTCGTGGTTGAGATGATATGCTTCACCAAGGTGGAAAGTGATATGTGGATCGATTGCAGGATTTAGCTGATAGGCTTTGCGAAGGAAATCGAGCGATTTGAATTTGTTGGGAGAATTTAGGTAACAAATACCCAACTTGAAATTTAAAGAGGCATTGTTTGGATTGAAAGCATTGGCTTTGAGATAGTAGTCGATAGCGATATACATGGTGTAATCGGCATTGTAGAAATAACTATCTCCAGTTTCAATATTCTGAACTGCGTCTTTGAATCCTTTTTTATCGTTCGGGAAATTCTGCTTTTCAAATTCTGTGTTTTGCTGTGCCTGAAGCGACAGTAAACTCAAGAAAAAAATCAGGCTTAAAATCTTTTTCATATGCTTATTTGCAATCGGCATCTATATATGTTTTGGCTACTTCAACACCATTGAGCGTTGCTTCATTCCAGTCTTTGCAGGCACCTGAAACATCGCGCAAATTCTCTTTGGAAATACCACGATTCATGTAGGCATAACCATAATTGGGGTTGATAGAAATGGCTTTATTGAAATCGTCGATCGCCCCTTGGAAATCGCGGAGCTTATTTTTCAAACAACCTCTATTGTTGTATGCGAAAGGATCTTCTGTATTGAGCTCGATGGCTTTGTTAAAATCGGCCATTGCACCATCAAAATCTTGCATGTCGAATTTTAAACGACCTCGTTTTACGAAAGAAGTACTGCCTTTAGGATCAGCTTTAATCGCATAACCGAATTCTACTAAAGCACCTTGCATATCGCCAGTTACACGAAGAAGTGTACCTAGGTTGTTGTATGCAGAAACGAGATTTGGGCGAATTTTGGTGGCTTCGCGGTAATCGGCAATTGCACCTTTCGAATCGCCTGCTTTTTGTCGGGCACTAGCGCGATCATGATAAGCTTCAGCAAAATCGCTACGTGCATTGATGGCCTTGGTAAATGTTTCCCCAGCTTCGGAGAAAAGACCTTTTTCAAAATAAATTCCACCTGCATAATAGAAAGCTTCAGCGTTTGCAGCGTTGCGAGTGCCCGCTTGAAGGTAGTCTGAAAGTGCTTCATCCTTACTGCCGCTTAGATAGTATGCTTGGGCACGACTGAAATATGCTCGATCGGAAGTGGATGTATCTTTTCGAATAAAGCTAGAATAATCGGCTATTGCTCCTTTATAGTCATTAAGGTCTGCTTTGCAAACACCGCGGTTAAACCACGATTTAATCAAGGTAGAATCGAGTGCAATTGCTTTATCAAAACTTGCTATCGCCGATTTAATATCCTTATTGTTGAATTGGGAAATCCCCTGATTATATGCTTCTACTGCCTGATCCGCCTGAGCATACGAGTTGATAATCAACACAGTAAGCATCAGAAAAACGGCTGAAATTCTTTTCATAGGTACCCTTTTTTGCGGTTCTAATATAGGAATTAATGCAGCAAAACATATTAATACAGATTGATAATTCGAATAAAAAATTCACAGCAAAAACAGCTGAATTTATTGGTATTGGAATCAATCACTGAGGAAAGACTATTTTCTATTTTGGTGGTTGATGATCACTTCAAACAAGGAGGTATCTTGAAAGGTACTCAAATCGTAAATGCCTGTATTGTTCTCGCGCAATTGTGCATGAAATATATCGCGCTTTAATACTTGATAAAATGCCTTTTGAAAGAGCTCAGTGCAGTAATAGGCCGTTGTGTCTTCATTGTCGAATTGATGATCGAATGGCTTTTTTGCATCGGCATAATAGGCCGCACGACTAGCAATTTGGTTAATGGTATCGGGTGTAGATTTAAATCTAACTACTATAACTGACCCTGGGATGCTTTCATTGAGAAAGCGCTGTAGATTTTGGCGTTGTGCACCATCGAATGTTGCAACTGAGCTAGAAAGTGCGTGTACAACCTTCCAGTTTTTATTTTCGTCGAGAATCATCGCGCAGTGCGACACTCGATAAGGACCATCTTGAACTTCAACAAGGCCATCGGAGAACATACCATATCCTTTTCGTAGGATGATATCTCCATGACGAAGCAACCCTCTATCTTCTTGACTCAGTGGGTAGAAAACTTGTTTAGTGTTTTCAGGATCCCAGAAGACTTTATACGCAATAAAGCCTATGAGCAGAAGAAAGAGGGTTGCGAAAATCAGGAGGATCTTTCGGAGGCGTGAAGCCTTTTTGAAAAACCCCATGATCAATTACTTCGTTTCAGCAGCAGGAGCTTCAGCAGCAGGAGCAGCATTTGTATCTGATGGCATTTCTGCACCAGCATCCATCATTCCGCCTTCCATACCACCAGCAGGAGCACCTTCTTTAGGCATATGTACCATCCACTTATCACCTGTTTTTTTCAAGTTGATTTTTTCGTCTTTGTCTTCTACTTTGTAGTTACAAACTGCTGTTGAATCACCAGCATCAACTGTACACTTAAGATCTTTGTACTCTTTTTTAGTAGCTTCTTTTTTCTCACCACCCATAGATGATAAGCTCTTCATGAAGTCGAGCATACCTTTGGTATCTTCTGTTGAGAATTCTTTTGCTTTTTCGAAATCTTCTGCCATCAAAGCATCAAGATAACCTTTAGCTGAACCTTCAGGACCGTTACCGCCAGAGCAAGAAACCATCACCGCCACTAGAGCGACTGCAGCAAACTGAAATACTTTTTTCATTTTATGAGAGATATGAGTTTAGATTGCAAAATTGGGGGTTATTCTTGGCAATTCCAACATAAATTTTAACAGTTTTTAACAAATGAAAAGGGCCGAACAGCAAAACCATTCAGCCCTTTAAGCTTCATATATTCAGACACTTACAAGATTTAAAATTGAGACGGCAACTTCTCAAGTAACATTTTGAAAAAATTCGTTAGCGGTGTTTCAACCATCATTTTCATGAACATGTTCACTTCACCGTTAAATACGATACAGGTTTCACAACCAGCTTCCGATGGACGAATTAAAATATCAAGTTTAAAAGTAAATGGCACTTTACCTTGCGAACTTAATTTCAAGGTATGGCTAGCATGACGTTCTTCTATCTTCATGCCGATTTCTGCCATTCCTTTGATCATAAAGGTGCATTGGTCGGCATCCGATTGCCAGTTTTCTACCCGATCAGGCATCAACTTTTGCAGATTGTTCAAATCCGAAAGAAAGGTAAAAACCTGCTCAGCCGAAGCTGCTACATTTTTATAACCAGTATCAATCGTAAGCATATTAAGCGATTTTTAAAGTGGTGCCCCAAGCTTCTGGATTATTTCTCCAACTTCTGAGTTGCTCTTCGTCTTCTTTGCCAATGTACTTATTGTCTAAAGCACGATCCAAAAGCACCTCATAGTTGCTCAAACTGAAATAAGGACACTTTTCTTCTTTGAATTGCTGCACTGCTTGATCGAAACCATAATCGAAGATCGACACCAAACCTTTAACAATAGCACCTGATTCACGAAGCGACTGTACCGCTTTCAGACTGCTTTTCCCTGTTGAAATCAAGTCTTCGATGACAACTACGGTTTGCCCAGAATCTACTTTACCTTCCACAAGATTTTCCATTCCATGCCCTTTAGCAGCAGCACGAACGTAAACAAACGGAATACCTAGTTCTTGGGCAACCAAAGCGCCATGAGCGATTCCGCCCGTAGCAACACCAGCAATTACATCAGGTTTTTCAAATTTCTCAAGGATTGCCTTAGAAATTTCTTGGCGGATAAAGGTGCGCACTTTCGGGTACGAAAGGGTTAATCTGTTATCACAGTAAATAGGTGATTTCCAACCTGAAGCCCATAAAAAAGGCTTGCTTGGCTGAAGTTTTATCGCTTTTATTTGCAATAAGAAATCTGCGAGCTGCGCTGCAGTATCTTTTTTGAAGATCATGCCACAAAAATACATCGTTTACCTCAACGGGAAATCCCTACTTTTCAACAATCTGCAAGATGTTCATCCACAGAGTGATCTGCATCGAACATTTGAAGGCAATTCAGATGTTACATTAACTGAAGCCCTTAATTGGCTTGATTTACAAACGGATACAACAGCCTCAGCCTACATGCTCGACATGCCTGTATCGATCGGATTGGAATTGTTGAAAAAGATTTTCCACCACATCAAAGCTGCGGGTGGCATCGTACAAGAACCTTCAGGTAAAATCCTGATGATCAAGCGATTTGACCTCTGGGATCTCCCGAAGGGGAAGGCAGAAAAAGGAGAATCGGATGCAGAAACTGCCGTTCGGGAAATCATGGAAGAAACCCTCATCCCAGAAGTAACAAATCCTATTTACCTGCACACTACCTGGCATACATATCCGCACAAAGGGAAAACTGTGCTTAAAGAAACTGTTTGGTTTAATTGCTCCACTTCACAAGCTTGGCCACTTGTGCCACAAACCGAAGAACAAATTACAGAGGCTTGTTGGGCATCGCCATCTGAACTTCAAGAAATGCTGCTCAACACCTACCATTCGATCCGTGATGTGATCGAAGTTTCGCATATACTTACTTCTTAATCAACGTCGTAAAGGCTGCCTCAACACCAGTTTCTGGCCCTTCTGCAGGTGCTTGAAATATTTTACCTTGTCGATCCAACAATATATAGGTAGTACGATCTTCCTTTTCCAACAAGCTATTTATACCACTGCTACAGCTCGACAAGGTTACAACATCGAACCCGGGCTGCATGGCAGAAATGGCTTTTTCTAAACCTGCAACTGCGTTGGTTTTCACAACCACCAGAAAGTGCATTTCTGACTTATACTTTGCGTAAATCCCTTTTAGCATCAGAATTTCACGACTCACATCTTGATCAAAAACAGGGTAATAACAAAAGTAAATCGGCTTTCCAACCAAACTCAGCAAGGCTTTTTCAGGCTGTCCGAAAGTAAAATCTTCACAATCTCGACCTTTAGCGTATCGGAGCCAATCTTCCAAAATGACCTGCCCAACTAACTTTACTGTACCATCAGCGGTTGATTCAGCTATTGTCGAAACCAACTGCACCAAAAGTTCCTTGTCGAATTGTTTCTCTTGGCTTTCGTTGTATAGTCCGAATAACAAAATCAAATCACGAACGTCTGAATTGCGGAGTGAGGTATCTGAAGCCATAAAACTCCTGATTCCCTGGATATCCTTTGCAAGCATCAGTGCTTTTAGGTCGGCTCCATTTCGACCATTGAGCTTTTGAGCATAATATCCTTTGAACAATGATTGAAAGGATTCTACCCAAGCCATGTTGCTTGGCTGGGCAGCACTGCTAAAGTGCATCATATTGAGGTCGGCTCGCTTCCTTGTATCGGTAATGATCTCCAAATAGGCAGTTCTGTATTGAATGTAATTGCGAATAAATGCTGATGGTTCATTGCTATTCTTGCGCAAAGTGTCGCTAAAATACCTTAATTCTTTTGTACGCTTACTTAAAGGCAACAAGCTGGATTTCAAAAGAATATCATCACACAACGAATCAATTACAGCCAAACGATTGTTTAGAATTGCTGCACTGCCTCCTAAAATTTTCCACCGTTCTTCTGATGCCGAAAAATCCAACTCCAAGGTGTCGCGGTTGCTTAAGTAAACACCAGCACTTGCTTCTCCCGCATTCAATTGAAAATAGGCATGCTCACCTTCGAACTCAAACTCAAATACTTGAAATTGTTTGGTCAACGAAAATTCCTTCAGTTTCAATTCCGACATCACCACAGGATCAGAATATCGGCTAATACTGCCCTTTATTCCTGAGTCGGCCGACTTCACCATCAAGGTTGCATGTTGCGCAGAAAGGCTAAATCCAATCATCCAACTCAAAACAAAACTCACTGCTATTTTCATGACTACCTTTCAATAAACGCTAACCCGCAAAACGCTAAATGTGGTTGGATAGTGCTCTTAAAACTTAACAGCTTCAGGAACAAAAGGTGATGCATCTCCCCCATTTCTAACGATATCGCGGATTACTGTTGATGAAATGGCAGAAAGTTCGGGCAATGTCATCATGAAAATAGATTCAACAGAATAAAGCATTGTTTTATTCATTTGCGCGATTGGGCGTTCATAATTAAAATCGGCCGATGTTCTTAATCCTCTCAAAATGAAACCGGCTTCTACCTTTCTGCAATATTCAACGGTGAGCCCTTCGTAACTATCTACAGAAACCTTCGGAACATCTTTGAATATTTCTTGAATCCAGGCAATCCTTTTTTCTAAGCTAAACATACTGCCCTTGGTGGAGTTTTTCCCAACAGCAACTATAATTTCATCGAAAAGATCTAGACTTCTGCAAACAATGCTCTCGTGACCAATTGTAAACGGATCAAACGATCCAGGAAAAACTGCGATGCGTTTCATTTTAATGGCGGATGGATAGCGTTAAAAAAGGAAAAGTGCACTTTGCCGTAATGCCTTGTTTCAATAAAACCTGGGATAGCTGTAAAATCTATGTTTCCGGGGTGTTCTATCACCAAAATTCCGTCGTCTTTCAAAAGCGGCTTGGTGAGGATTCCTTCCACTAGATCTCCATATTTATCGTAGTCGTATGGTGGATCAGCAAATATCAAATCGAATCGATCGCGGCTCCGCTCGATGGCAATCAGCGCGTCGGTATTGTAAACCTTAGCCACTTTCGGCACCAACTGATCGGCATATTGAGCGATAAACTTCACACATCCAACGTGCTTATCTACAGCGATTACCGAAGATGCGCCACGTGAAATCAGCTCGAAGGTGATGTTTCCTGTGCCAGCAAAAAGATCCATCGCTTCGATGCCTTCAAACTCAACACGCATGTTCAGGTAATTGAAAAGGCTTTCCTTGGCCATGTCGGTGGTTGGCCGAACAGGAAGATTGGCAGGTGCTGTTACACGCCGACTTCTGAATTTCCCACTAATAATTCTCATTTGCCGGATGTAAAAGATTGAGGTAAAAATGATCTTGCAATTTCGTGGTCCCATCCGCCGGAGGCGCTACAACAGGCTCTTTCGGACGGTTTAAAAAGTGCAATTCACGAATGTACTTGAACGCCGATGCGTACAATGCCGATCCTGCGTCAATTTCACCGCAAAGATGCAATATAACTTGATCACGATTGAAATGATAGCGATCGTAAGCCAACAAAATGAAGTAAATAAAATCGTCGGGGGTTTGAAACTTAAACGAATTCGATAACACCAAACGCTGGTCCTTCAGCACAATAATGTCCATTCGAAAATCTTGCACATGACAAAAAACGCCATCTGCCTTGCTGTTTTCGGATGTTACTTTTTGCAAAAGATGATATAAATAATGATGCTCGATCGAATCTGCACCCAACTCTTGTAAAAGTGGTTTCCAGGTATCGGGAATGACATAAACCACACGAATTCCCTGAATGTTTAAAACATCATCTTGGACAATTTCGCTATCGTTCAACGGATGCACCAAAGCCAAAAGATCTTTCGCAGAATTGGTTTCGAACAATGCTTCAGGCACCAAGGTATATTTTGGAGAAACCCAAATCATTTCACGCGATTTAAAATCTTGCCTTACCAGCGGATGGCTCCTTAAAATTCGCGCTGCTGCCTGATGGGTTTGAAGTCCTGAATATCCCGCCCGAACGGTATACTTTTCAACCAAAGGGAAACGATGCAGTACCAGATCGAACACGGCAATCAACAATTCCTCATCTGATAGCTGAATGCGCAGCAAACAATGTTGCAACTTGTCTGGTTGAAAACCAACATCAGCATAACGTAAAAGTGGAACAGGCTCGAACATCGGGGCACACTATCTTTGCGGCAAGTTTAACCCAAAACCACCGATTGACCAAGAAAGAGTTTATCGATCTGCTTAGCAGAAACCTCGGCCATCAGCCTACAACTGGGCAATTGCGGCTATTTAACCTGCTCACCGATTTTTTGGCATCGCAGGAGAAGGACCGCGTATTTCTGCTCCGAGGCAACGCTGGAACGGGAAAAACGAGCATCGTGAAGGCTTTGGTGAAGACCTTTCCTTCCACACAACTTAAAACCCAGCTTCTTGCGCCTACAGGCCGCGCTGCCAAAGTACTTGCAGCCTATTCGGGACAGCCAGCTTACACAATACACAAGCGAATCTATTTCACGCAATCGGGCGACTTAGGCATGCATTTCAGCTTGCAGCGGAACTTGTTTAAGAAAACGCTTTTCATTGTAGATGAAGCCTCGATGATTGGCGGCGAAAATGCCGATTCTGAGCACAATCTTCTAGCCGACCTGATCGAATATGTAATGAGTGGCGACGATTGTCGTTTGATGCTGATTGGCGACAATGCTCAGCTTCCGCCGGTAGGCTTGGAGGACAGTCCGGCGATTGACAAATCTTTTCTCGAACGGAATCACTATTTGAAAGTAACCGAAACGCTGCTCGATGAAGTGGTTCGACAAGGCGAAGATTCGGGCATTTTGTGGAACGCGACCAAAATTCGCGACCAGCTCAACTCGGGCGAAAATGTTTTCCCGAACCTGCATACAAAAGAGTTTCCTGATGTTTTTCGCATCACCGGTCAGGATTTGGAAGATCACCTCAATTTCGCCTTCGGCAGATACGGAGCCGAAGAAGTGCTTGTGGTAACGCGTTCCAACAAAAATGCAGGTTTGTACAACCGACAAATCAGGGCGCGGATTCATTGGCAGGAAGAAGAAATTGCCAATGGCGACCACTTGATGATCGTGAGAAACAACTATTTCTGGCTTCCCGAGGAGTCGAAACAAGGCTTTATCGCCAATGGAGATACTGCCGAAATTCTCAAGTTGGGCAAGCGTTACACGAAAGGAAATTATCGCTTCGCGGATGCGCAGATTCGTTTCGTGGATTATCCCGAACAGGCCGAAACCGACGTGCGATTGTTGCTTAACACATTAGATTCGAACCAAGCGAACCTCACCTACAACGAGCAAAAAGAGATTTATGCTTTGGTGGAAGAAGATTACATGGATGTTCCGTTAAAGGTCGATCGACGCAAAAAACTCAAGCAGGATCCCTTCATAAACGCACTTCAGGTGAAATTTGCCTATGCTGTAACTTGCCACAAAGCACAAGGTGGGCAATGGAAATGCGTGTTTGTGGACCAAGGATTTCTCCAAGATGATATGTTGGACAGAAGTTTCCTTCGTTGGCTATATACTGCTGTAACCCGCGCCACAGAAAGACTTTACCTTGTAAATTTCAGCAAAGAGTTCTTCCCCGACGAAGAAACCGAAACCTTTTATTGACCACTGAATGGCATTCGTTACTTTTGCGCGATGAGAATTTTGACGATCTTCTTGCTGCTTTCCCTTCCGGGGATAAATTACGCCCAGTTCCAGCAGATGAACATGAATCAGAATTCGGGCAGCAGTGGCTTCGATTCGACAGGCGTTTCAAGGGATTCATCAAATGTACAGTTTACCACTTTGGCATTTACCGAGCAAGGAAGCGGCATGATGCAGCGGGAATCTTATTCGCTCGATCGGTTTCAATTGTACCAACCGTTTTACCGTACACAGCTGATAAATACGAGCTTAGGGAACAATGGAAATGCATTTCAGAATCTCATATACAATCCTAGCTTTAACCGAGGGTTGAACTGGGGTTTTCGCACCTTTTCGGCTTTCACATTTCAACCTGAAAATCAGATTTTCTACGATGCACAATCGCCCTTCACCAAAGCGATGTATGTGCAAGGGAGCAAACAAGAAAATTACTTCATGTTGCTGCATACCCAAAACATTGGGAAATCGTTGAATTTCGGTATCGATTACCAACGTATAAATTCAGAAGGATTCTTCACCAGATCAACTGCTGCACATTCTGCAATTCGTGCACATATGTGGCTTCGACCACAAAAAAGCCGTTACCAGGCAATGTTGGGATTGGTTTATCACAACGGTGCGAGTCAAGAAAACGGTGGTTTAACTGCCGAAGGAGATAGCTTATTTAACAGCCGTTCGATAGATAACCAGAAATTGTATCCAGTTCATTTGCAAGATGCCAAAAACAATGTTTTCCAAAATGGTGTGGTGCTTAGACAAAGCTACGACTTGGTATCGAAAAGAAATGATTCACTTCAAAGCAAAGGTGGGATTTTAAGATTGCAACACACAGCAATTTATGGATTTAACAGGCATGCCTATTTCGACGAATCGCCCGATTCTTCATTTTACGGAGGTTTTGTGTCGTCGGGTATCAATTTCACTGCGTGGATGCAACGACGTGTGGTTTCAGAATCGGCATTGTTGCGATTAAGCACCCGTCCCGATACTGGAAATTTGGTAAAAACAGAATACAAAGCCTTTGTTCGTCAACAGTGGATTGAGTTGGAATCTACACCAGCCATCGGTTTGGATTCGCTAAAGTTCAACACCTTGAACCAAAGTGTCGGTGGATTTTTCAGACTTCGTAACAAGAGCATCAACCTATTTGCTGAGGCTGAAGCATTTTTTGCAGGCTACAATGCTGGAGATCTGAAGCTTTCAGGGCAACTTACTGTTCAACCTGGAAAAAACATGAAGCTCATTGCTGGCTTAGAAAGTTTTAGTCAGGAAGCAGATTATCAATTGCATCGTTTTGTTTCTAATTTCAAGACTTGGAACAATGATTTTTCGAAGATAAACCACCTGAAAATCTTTGGTGATTTACATTTTTCCAAATTGAATGTAACACTTGGTGCATCGAATCAAACTACGGGCAATTTTATTTATGTTGATTCAACTGGATCTCCGAAGCAAACTTCTACAATAGTGAATGTTTTAGCATTTTCGTTGAAGCACCAAATTAGATTCTGGAAATTTCATTTGCATTCGAATGTGTTGTATCAACAAGCAAGTAATTCAGATTTATTGAGAATTCCTGAGGTTCAAATTCAAGAGAATTTCTTTTTTGAATCGATCATCAAACGCAGCAAAACAACCATTCGATTAGGAATAGACTTTATGGGCTGTACAGCATTTACATCGAGTGGTTACTTGCCATACAGCGGATTGTTTTATTTACAGAATGCTGAACAAAACACAGGATTATTGCAGGCTGATGTGTATTTAAGTGCTAAAATTCGTCGGGTGAGAATATTTGCAAAAGCCGAAAATGCAAGTTTTCGTTTAACACCTGAAGATTACCAGCTTATATATGGTCGTCCATTAAGCGGGAGATCATTGAAATTCGGATTTAGTTGGGTGTTTTTTGATTGATTTATTTGATTCAATCGTTTATTTAGAAATACAGAATTACTTTCCAAAAAGTAGGCAAACTGATCCCTTCCCAACATTCCCTACTAACTTCTTAACAATTCTTTCTAGTGATACTGATTAGTTTATTTTTGCCTCAAATAATCTGATCATGAAAAGATTAATACTCTCTATCTCTATCGCATTATCAAGCTTGGTCGCGCAAGCTCAACTTACGCCAGGAGCCATTGCATTTCTAGGCTTTCAAGCTGATGCGCCTGATGCATTTGCTTTTGTTACGCTTCAAGACATTCCTGCTGGAGACTCTATTTTTATTACAGATAACGGTTGGAACGGTTCTGCTTTCTTCACCAACGAAAACACAATGAGCTGGAAAGCAAATGTTGCAGTACCTGCCGCTTCGGTAATCCGCATTCAAGATCCAAATGATCCTGGCATACCAAACGCTCTCATTGTTGGCCCAGGAACAACAAGAGGTAAACTAACAGGTTTGGCTGTAGCTGGTGACCAACTTTTCGCATACACATTAGGCGCAGGAGGTTCGCAAATACCTTTAGCCGCTTTTTCTACTAACGGCTTTCTTGCAACCTGCAACACATCAGGAATTGGAAATGCTCCTTCATCTTGCTTGCCTTCAAATTTGACTTTAGGCACACATGCGATCCAGTTGAATTCCGATGCAAATTCAGGTTCAAATCCTGACAATGCATTTTTCAATATCCCAACCATCACTGGAACTGTAGATGAAATCCTTGCCTTGGTTAATGATCTCGACAATTGGACCAACAACGAAGACTTTCTTATCGCTGGTTATGATGTTTGGCCTGATTGGAACTTCACCATCGGACAAGCTGAACCGTCCATAGTGAACTTTGCCGTTTCAGCAGTGAGCATCACAGAAGGAGGAAATCCTGTAAGTGTTAACTTTTCAATCACACCAGCACTCATCGTTCCGAAAAACATTTCAATTCAGATTGATGTAACTGGAAATGTTTCATCTGCAGATATTGTAACAAACCCAGCACATACAGACGGTTTGGTGAACGTAACAATCCCTGCCAACGTTACTAGCTTCTCTTTTAGCATTGGAGCGATTGCCGGCGACGGAACAGAAGGCGATGAACTAACATCTATTTCAATCGCTTCAACCGATGCAGGAATTAATATCGGTCCTGATAACTTCATCAACATGGAAATTATCGAAGACCTCAATACCAGCTTCGTTTCCTTCCCAGTTGGAAACTCTTCTTACAATTTAATTGAAGGAGAAACACTCACACTCGATTTGGCCATTAGTCCAGTAAATGCTTCTGAGTCAACATTTAACATCGAAATCATCCCCGGTCTTGGTGTTGATCAAAACGACTATACCTGCACGCCTCAGGAAGCAGGCGGGTTGATCACTTTTACAGTTCCTGCTGGTCAATCATCGGTGCAACTGGTAGTATTATTGAACGATGACCTTGAAGTTGAAGACCTTGAATCGATTCAATTGAACTTGGTAAATCTATCTGGAAACTTCTCTCTCGGTGTGTTGAGTTCAATCACAGTAAACATTACCGACAACGATGTTCCAGTGAACTTCCCAACTTTGTTTATCAATGAGTTAATGTCGGCTAACACCGTTACATTTATCGATAACGACAATCTTCCAGACGACTGGATTGAGATTTACAATGCAGGAACAGAACCAGTTGATTTGGCTGGATTGTTCATGACTGACGATATTCAAAATCCCGGCAAACACCAATTTGTTGACGGATTCCCAGATGAGACAACTATTCTTCCAGGCGGATTCAAAATTGTTTGGGCAGATGATAGTCTTTCACAAGGACCGATGCACGTAAATTTCACATTGCCTTCAACAGGGGGTTTCATCGGTCTGTATCAAGAAACCAATGGAGGTTCAGGCACATTCTTCGTTACGGTAGATACCATTACTTATCCCCAGCTTGGGCTCGACAAAAGCTACGGAAGATCGCAAGACGGCCAATTGCCTTGGGTGATTTTTAACGGTGCAACGCCTGCATCATCCAATGGGGATGTAGTTACAGTTGAAAATTCTGCTACACAAACCCTAATCGCCTTTCCAAACCCAGTTCAAAACAACCTAAACATCCAACTTGTATCTGCAGAAAGTTCTGTGATCAAAGTTCATGATGTAACTGGTCGTTTGGTTTGGTCTAAAGAATCTTCGCTAGACCTGATCTACATCGAAACATCCAATTGGGAAAATGGAACTTACATTGTAGATGTGACGCAATGTTCAAAACGAATTGCACTGAAAATTCAGGTGATTCAATAGAACAAAAAAACTCACTAATGAAAGGTGGTCTCTACAAGGATCACCTTTTTTTATGGATCCAATTAAGCCAATCGTTCTGCTAACTTTGTTGTTCCTATTGAAAGACTGTAATCCTGCAACTCAAAATGATGAATTGCGTATGAAAGCAGGCTTTCGAAAACTATCATTATGCGCAATTTCATTACGGTTATACTATTAACTAGCGTTTCAATTTTCAAGTTAAGTTCTCAAATACTTCCTCCGGGAGCTGTTGCATTTATTGGCTTTCAAAGCGACCAACCTATCTCGTTTGCATTCGTTAATTTAGTTGATCTTGAACCCAATACCTCCATTTCATTTACCGACAATAAATGGGGTTTCGACCATCTGGTAACTTCCGAACAAACAGTTGTTTGGACCAGCCCAGACACACTCTTGCCAACAGGAACAATCGTACAATTGCAAGACAATGGCAGCGAAAATATGCAAGTCATCGGCGCAGGAACAACAATTGGCAGATTGTACATCATGGGTGGTCAAGGAGATCAGATTTTGGCTTATACAGGTCTTGAAACAGATCCATCATTTATCGCTGGAATTAGCAACAGTAACTGGCAGGAAACCTGCGATTCGCTTACCTTTTTTCAATTCAGAACTTGTCTCCCAGAACCGCTCGAAAATGGCGTTACGGCAGTTTCATTTACAAATAGTCAGTCGTTTAATGTCGACAATGGCTACTTTTCAATTACACCATTTCAGGCAACTGGGCTCGATATGCTCACCATCATCAACAATGTAAATTATTGGTTTATGGACAATGCCGGTGCCGGCGGATTTAGCAATTGGCCTGACTGGGAAGAAGGGAGCACACAACCATTTCCCTCTGTGATTGAATTTTCCCAAGACAGCTATTCGATTCTTGAAGGAGGAAGCCAAGCTACTATCACCTTGAATTTAAGTGCTACACAATTCACGCCGCAAACTGTTGTCATCAATGCGATTGGCTTCCCCGGAATAACCTCAACCGATTACAGCACAGTTCCAGGACTAAACAATGGAAATATTACACTCGACATTCCTGCAAATACTACAGAAATAAGCTTTAGCGTGCAAGGATTACTAGATGGTTTTGGAGAACTTGACGAGAACATCACCTTTACAATCGGCGCTCTTTCGGGAGGCTTGATCGCTGGAAGTCAAGACAATACTCAAGTAACAATAATTAACACCGACCAAATATTCTCACAAATCAACTTCGACGCTGACACACTTTACATCACCGAAGGTGCAGGACCAATCGACATTAATTTAAACATTACACCTACAGTTGCGGCCTCATATATATCGGTGATCACTGCGTTCAATGGTCCGAGCGTTCAAACAGATTATTTCACCACTCCAGCACTTGGGAATTCGCAACTGCTTCTGCAATCTACCATCAACCAAGGCACTTTGAGTTTTAGCTTGAACACCTTCAATGACTTTTTGATTGAAGCAGATGAAGTGGTTCGATTTACCATCACAACCGTTTCAACTGGACTTCAAATTGGCACCACTAGCAGTGTTGTTGTGATCATCCTAGATAACGACAATGCACCAACAGTTTACACTCCCGAACTTTTCCTCAACGAACTATGTTCGGTCAACAATAGCTATCCTGATCCCAATCAGCAATACGACGATTGGATCGAATTGTACAATGCAGATACATCCACAGTGAACTTTGCAGGATTTAAAATCACCAACAATTTGAGCAATCCTGCACTTTTCACCTTTCCTTCGGTGAGTAGCCAAACCACAATCGAACCTGGAAGTTTCAAAGTACTTTGGGCCGACCAAAATACGACTCAAGGTCCATTGCACTTGAACTTCACACTGAGTGAAACCAATGGAGGAACTATCGGATTGTTTGCTCAAGATGGCGAAACATTGCTCGATCAAATTACCTATCCGCCTTTGTTGCCCGGAACCACCTACGGCCGTTATTTAGATGGGAATTCAAATTGGAAGCTGCTCTTCTACCCTACTCCAGGCGCACCGAATTCCGATAGTATTCCTGAAGTTGGTCTAAATCCTGGCATCGAAGGTAATGACGGCTTGTTTTCTGTTTTCCCCAATCCAACAACCGACATCATTCAGGTCTTGAAAGTGGGTTCATCAACCGAACAGGTTACGAGCATTCAACTTTTCGATTTGCATGGAAAGGCAATTTCAATTGACGTTGAGATGATTAAGCCTAACAAATTTTGGTCGATCGACTGTTCAACACTTCCATCAGGTGTTTACATGATCGGCATCAATTCTGCCAAAAAACATTCTTCGATAAAGTTTCTTCTGCAACAATAACATTCACATTTTCAGAACATTTTATTAACCCAAAATGCAACTAATTCTAAGTTAATAATGCATTAACTTTACACCGTTGTTCCGATCTGAGTGAAATTACTACTTCACAGCGTATTACTATGTATTTTTCTGACTTCAGCAGCAACGCTGAAAAGTCAGACGACCACCTCCTGTTTTGAAGTGGAGTCAATATTGGTGGATGCTTGCGGAGCAGGATCTGACGAAGGGCTTAATGAAATGGTGCAGATCCTAACTGGACCAAATGCTTTGGATATTGCTGACTTAGATGTTCAATGGGCTACAACAACGAATCCTTTTCAAGGATTTTGTCAAAATGGAGCAACATCAGGGATAACAGCTTCAATTAATGCTTCTATTGTTGGTTGTGGATCAGTAACTGAACCTCCCGGTGGAATAATCCCACCCAATTCAACCGTGGTTATAATCACCTCTTCTGCATTTGATCCGCTTGTGCATCCTTTTACCAATTTGAATGAAGATATTTATGTTCTTTATCAATGTGGTTCTACGAGCGGTGGTAATTTTGCCAATGCTAGTGCAAATAATCCTGGCAATCCCAGAACACTTACTATAGATTACACTGGACCTTCTGGAAATTGTAACGAATCGGTTTCTTATATTCCCAATTCTTTAGTAGGAGGAAATGGAGCCTTGGTTTCATTTGATTTTGCGGGAAATCCAACCTATTCCAACGATGGCTGTGAAGCACTTGTAGAAACCTTAGATCCAAGCTGGACGCCACCATCCGCCATTTGCGACAATGAACCAGCCTTCGATTTATTCGATCTACTTACCGGAACACCCGGAGGAACATGGTCGGGAACAGGCGTAACGGGGAGCATTTTCACTGCCAATGGTCTAAATGGAAATATCCAAGTTACCTACACGCTCACGCCATTAGGCTGCGCAAGCCCTGTGATTGAAACGCAGACCATTACAGTAAATACAACTGGAAATGCAACATGGACAATCCCTTCGCCCATTTGCGCAGGAGCTGGACTATTCGATTTAAATACACTCATCACAGGAACAACCGGAGGAACTTGGTCGGGAACGGGTGTAACAGGCAGCAATTTTGATCCAGCAGGACTCGATGGAGATTATGCCATTACGTACAGCGCAGGAACCGGAACTTGTGGAGAAATCTTCACACAAAACATCACAGTTGTTGCGTCTTCCAATGCTTCGTGGACACCTCAAACACCCGTTTGCGAGGGAGACCTTGACATCGACCTTGCCACCTTATTGCTTGGAACTGCTGGTGGAACATGGTCGGGAACTGGTGTAACGGGAACATCATTCGATCCAAGTGGATTAAACGGAAACATCGCAATTACCTACACAGTTGGTTCGGGTGCTTGCCAACAAACAAGCACACAAGACATCAACGTGCTAACAATCGCTGATGCTACATGGCAGGTGCCACCGCCTGTTTGCACTGGTTCGGCAGTTATTGATCTATCGTTATTTATTACCGGAACACCTGGAGGAATTTGGTCGGGCACTGGCATGACTGATGCTAACTTCAACCCAGCAGGAATTAGCGGAGCGATCGCAGTTACCTACTCAGTAGGAGCTGGAAATTGCGCAACAACCAGCACCCAAAATATCACCGTAAACGCGGGTCCCGATCCATCTTGGAATTTTGCATCGCCTAATATTTGTGAAAATGCTGCGCCTATCGATTTGATGACCTTGGTTACAGGATTAACAGGAGGCACATTCACAGGAACGGGTGTAACGGCAGGCTTTTTCAATCCTTCAGGGTTGAATGGAAGCTATACAGTTACCTACGAGGTTAGTCAAAATGGCTGTTTCTCCACCCTAAGCAGAAGCATCAGTGTAGTTGCTTTACCCGATCCTTCATGGAATCCACCTGCGCCACTTTGCCAGAATGGAACTGCAATCGGCTTGGCTGGCTTGGTGACTGGAACCACCGGAGGTACATGGACTGGAACAGGAGTTACAGGTGCATTCTTCAATCCTCTTGGTCAGAATGGAAATATCAATGTTACCTACACTGTAGGAGCAACAGGCTGTAGTGCTTCAGAAACAAATGCTATCACGGTGAATCAAAGTCCGCCGGCAGTTGTGCTTTCTGGCGATTTAACCTATTGCGCCAACGGAACTGTTCCAACATGGACGGCCGCAGGTGCATTTACAATTCGTTGGTATTCTGATGCAGGTTTATTGAATTTAGTGAGTACCGGAGCTTCATTTACTGCGCCAACAAATCCGAATCCTGTAACATATTATGTAGTGCAAGATGATGGCATTTGCATTAGTGCACCATCTAACATTACCCTCACGCCAATTGAGATTCCTGATGTTCCAGTTGTTGATGATACAACCATTTGGTGTGAAGGAACAAGTATTCCAACACTTAATGCATTTGCGAACAATACCATCGTTTGGTACAACGACATCAACATCACAAATGCGGTCCATACTGGTCCGGTTTTCACTCCCAACTTGAGCGATGGTTTGGTGTTTTGGCTTAGGGCCGAAAGCAATACTTGTTTGAGCGATACTGTGAGAAGCGTTATTGTGGAGGTGCAAAATATCACTGCAGAAATTCTCGGAAACGATACATTATCGGCTTGTTTGCCTGTTTCGTTGCAGTTGATTTCGGCAGATAGCACAAACAATTTCTGGTCGACCGGCTCCTTAGACACGAGTATTTTTGTGTCGAGAGCTGGAATTTACTACCTCAACAGGACAGGCATTTGCAACTCTGCACAAGACAGTGTATTCGTTGAAGATTTATCGTTCAATGCACTATTTGAGGTTGGAAATACCGAAGGGTTTGCGCCTTTAAATGTGCCGATGATTTATACAGGTTCAGAAGCAAGCTTTTGCAATTGGTTTATTGATGGGGTTGAAACAACTCCAAATTTCGATGGTAGTTTGTTGTTTCCATTGGATACTATTTATACCGTTTTACTAGAATGCGAAAATGAAGCGGGATGTAAATCGAAGGCCGAAAAGGAAGTGAATATCGGAAACATTCAATTGTTGCTTCCTAATACTTTTACACCTGATGGAGATGGAGTGAACGATGTATACAAGCCTTCCATGTATGGCATTCAGCAATTAGAAATGACCATTTTCAATCGTTGGGGCGAAGAAGTATTTAGCAAAGCAGGTTTAGAAGCAGGTTGGGATGGCTCAATGAAATCGGGCAAAATTGCCGCAGACGGAATATATGTTTGTGTTGTGAAGGCCGTCGACAAGAAATTCCTTCAGCACAAATTGAACAGCACTATTTTATTGATTCGATAGTCAAACAAGGCTATTTTTTATCAAAAAAAACCGGGGAATCAGACACAGTAATAACGTCTCGTTAACAATCCCATAACACAAAGCAGACGACCTTTGCAGTAAATTTTCAAGAGTATAATTTACTGTAATATCATGTTGAAAAATTTACTTTTTTCCTTGTGCTTTTTTGCTGCAATTTTTAATCAGCATGCGTTTTCTCAGGCTACTATTGCAGAGGCTCGTTTGCAACCAATTGGCACTGAGGTAACCGTTAGAGGCGTAGTAACTCATGGAGCCGAACTTGGAGTTATACGATACATTCAAGATCCGACCGCAGGCATTGGCTTGTATTCTACCACCTTTACAACAACTCTTTCGGCTGGAGATTCGGTTGAAGTTACAGGCACACTGTTCGATTTTGCAGGTTTATTGGAACTATCTCCAATTAGTGCGCTTACGGTTATTCAGCCAGCTACTGCAATCCCTGCGTTTCAAATTGTTGGAAATGCGAGTCTAAATGAAAGTTTAGAAAGTGAACTTGTACAAATGAATGGTGTGGTTTTCGCGAGCGGTGGAAATACATTTTCTGCCAACACATCCTACAGCTTCACTCAAGGAACCGGAACAGGTTCGTTGTATGTGAGAACAAATTCTCCGTTGATTGGACAAACGATTCCTGTTGGAACAATAACCCTAAATGGCATTTGCTCTGAATACAATGGTTTGTATCAAGTACTTGCTCGTACAATTGAAGATTTCATCATTCCTGCAGGAATCAATATTACCTCATTGGTAAGCGTCGACGATTTTCAACAAACCACAGCAACTGTTTCTTGGGAAACGAATATCCCAGGAACAACTTCAATTCTTTACGGTAAAACACCTGCACTAGAACTTGGATTGCTTTCTGATGCCAATCCTGTAACAAATCACGTGTATACTTTTAATGGTTTAGAGCCAGGACGTTTGTATTACTTTATTGCATTTTCATCTGCAAACGGAAATTCTTCAAGTGCACCAACAAAAGTGTTTGGTACGGTTTCGAATTCTTCAGGCGAAATGAAAGCCTGGTTCAACCACCCTGTGAACAATCATCCTGAAGCCTATTTAAATGAAACGATCGATGATTCATTAATATACTACATCAATCAAGCAGATTCTAGCATCGATTTAACGATTTATGATTTTATCAGTGATGGAATTGGTTCGATTTCAACTGCAATCAACAATGCTTGGAACAGAGGCGTTCGGGTGAGATTCATTTCTGATGGCAACTTGATTTCTACCAACACAGGTGTGAGCGAATTGCTCGCTGAAATCCCGAAAATTACAAGTCCAACAGGAGGAAACTATACCATCATGCACAATAAGTTCGTGGTGATTGATGCAGATCACAGCGATCCGAATAAACCATTGGTATGGACTGGTAGTACCAACTGGTCGGACCGCCAAATCAATCGAGATCCAAACAATGTGATTTTGATACAAGACCAAACTTTGGCAAGAACGTATCAGGCTGAATTTAATGAGATGTGGGGAAGTTCTGGAGCAAATCCAGACACCATTAATTCGAAATTTGGAAGTCAGAAAACCGACAACACTCCGCACGAATTTAAGATCAATGGAAAACGAGTAGAATGCTATTTCTCTCCGAGCGACAATACCAATGCTTCATTGATCAAAACAATGAAAACGGCAGACGATACTTTATCATTTGCAACAATGCTCATCACAAGAACAGACATCCGCGAAACAATTGATACACTTGTTCAGTCGGGTGTTTTGGTGAAAGGGATTATCAATTCCGACACCACTACCCTAGTTTACGATGAATTACTATTGAGCATGGGAAATAATCTGCTTGTAAATCCAGACACCCATGTAATTATGCACCACAAATTCTTTACAGCTGATGCATTTTCTGATAGTGATCCCTTGGTTTGGACTGGTTCTCACAATTGGTCGACCAATGCAAATACAAGAAACGACGAGAATACTGTAGTAATTCATGATGCAACGATTGCTCAATTGTATCATACTGCATATTTCACGTTGGTTAATCCTATAATTGAAGATACTACTGGAATTTCGACTATTCAAGCTGGAATAAATTTCAAGCTTTTCCCTTCGCCTTTATCTTCAGATCAAACATTGTATGTAATTCCAAATTTCAATGGAAAAAACAATATCGAAATATTCGATTTAAATGGCCGAAAAATCCAACAAAATCAAGCCAATTTGATTTCCGGACAAGCTACTTCAATAGAATTGAGTAATGCTATTGTTTCAGGTATTTATTTCCTTAGAATTGGAAATGAATATTTAAAATTCACCATTGCAAATTAATTACGATGAATTTCAAAAGCTTTTCAATAACTGTTGGGACACTTGCTTTGTTTGCATTGGTTTCTTGCACAGACGACAGGATTTTTAATACTCCAGACAACACCAACAATCCTCCAATTAATGGGAATTTACCATTAAAGATTAATGAAACAGTTGCAAAAGGCTCTTTATTAAATACCGATTTGGGTAACACTTCAGATTGGATGGAAATTTACAATTCTTCAGCATCTGCATTTACGATGCAAGCTGGGGCTTGGTTTGTTACAGATAATCCGAACGATCAGGAAAAATTCGAATTGCCACAAAGAACCATTGCAGCTGGCGATTTCTTGGTGATTTTCTGTGATGACTCGAACAGAGTAAGTCCGCAGATTCATACTAATTTCGGACTTTCATCTGCGGGTGAATCATTGTTTCTATATTACAAGAACAACGGCGAGCTTCAATTGGCAGATAGCATGAGTTTCGATCCTCAAACTTTCGATAATATGTCGAATGCCAGAAAGCCCGATGGTTCACCAAATTGGGTATATCCATCTGATCCAACACCTGGCGATAGCAACCAATGAAAATCATCTTATTCCTATTGCTTCCTTTGAGCATTTTCGCTCAAGAAACAATTCATCTGAAACCCATACAGAAAATCAATTTACGGATCCCAGAACCTTCGGATATCTGTATTTCCCCTGATCAAAAAACACTCTATATCGTAAGCGATGATGGAGGATTGTTCGAATGCGATTTAGATGGAAAAGTCCTCAGAAAATACACCAACGATATTATCGATGCTGAAGGTGTTTTTTGCGACAATGATCATGTTTGGATTATTGAAGAAAGAACGCGACTGATTAAGAAGTTTTCCAGAGCTACACTTGAATTGATTGCTTCAGTTTATCTTCCATATGAAGGAGGAAGAAATAAAAGCTTCGAATCAATTACAAAAGATAAAAATGGAAATTGGATTCTCATTACTGAAAGAGATCCAATTTGGATGATTAAATATTCAGCCGATTTTAAAGAAATTTCAAGATTGAAAATGTCTGAAAATACTGATGTTTCAGCGGCTACGTTCCACCAAGACAAATTGTATTTATTGAGTGATGAAGCTGCAGAAATTTGGGAAACAAATGAAATTTCTGGAAAGGTATTGCAACGATACAGTATTCCTGTATTAAATCCAGAAGGTTTATCATTTGCAAACAATGGAAAAGTGTATGTGCTCAGCGACGATGGACATCAATTAATCGTTTTTAATCTTAACGAAAGAAAGTGATGAAAAAATCAATTGCACTAATCGGATTCATTGGATTTTTAATTCAACTTCAACTCAATGGTCAGGTTACAATAACTAACGGTGACAATTCATTGGAAATTTCAGGTTCAATTTCAACCTATTATAATTTCAGAAGTTTAGACAGTGGAATTGTTGAGAAGGATAAAAATCGTTTCAGCCTCCGCGATGCACAAATTCAGCTAGAAGGTAGAAAAGGGAAAAATTGGGAATATGAACTTCAATTCGACCTTGCAGACCTAGCCCAAAGCTCAGTAGATCCTGAAAATCCTGGGTTGATGGATGCATATATTAAATACAAAGGCTTCCGCTTTTTCCAAATTCGAATGGGATATGGCAAAATAGAATGGTCGCGCAGTTCACTTACACCTTTCGTTTATTCTGCCTATTGGCAAAGAGCCGAATTCCTCCGTGGAAACTTCTGCAGCCGCAGAGATGTTGGTGTTGATTTATCAAAATCCTTTTGGAAACAAAGAGCACAACTCAACCTCGGTATTTATACAGGATTGGGTGAGCAAAGTTTAGGTGGCGATAACGATGCCAGTGGTGCCTTAGAATACACCGGACGATTTACTCTGGGTTGGCCAACACAATACAGATACCGTGAAATCGACGACCGAAAAGTGAAGAAACCAATGTTCGGCCTTGGAGTGCAGGCGCGTTACACCGAACGAAATTTACCTGATGGAGAGTTCTTCCCTGCTGGAGCAGCTGGAGAATATGGGATCAAAGTAATTAATGGGAAGAAACTTGGATACGGCTTCGATGCGGCGTTCCAATGGAGAGGATTTTCTGCACAATTCGAAATCCAACAATTCAAAATCACTCCGCGGGATACCAATTCTAGTTTCTTCTACGGATATTCTGTTGAACAAACAGGAGGGCATTTTTATGCTGGTGGATGGACCAGTCAAATCAACTATTCGCTTAAAAAGCTGAATTTAATTGTTTCGGCTCGATATGAGGATTACAATATTAACGACCTTTTGGTTGGTAACAATGAACGCTTTTCGGCCGCTATGGCCTATCAATTCGATGATTTCAGATCGATGATTAAAGCCCAATTTATTCACATCATTCAAGAAGAAAACATAGACACCCCCGATTGGAAACAGCAATTCCGAATTGGTTGGCAATATCAGTTTTAACAACACATCAACATGAAAAAACTTCTACTTAACCTGATTCTCGTTCACTTTGCTGCGGCACTTTTCGCTCAAGGCTCAGGAAGCATTGCCTTTTTAGGTTTTCAAACCAATGCACCAGATGGTTTTGCATTTGTGAATTTGCAAGTACTTGCACCCAATACTGTAATCAATTTCACCGACAATGGCTGGGATGGAAGCGCATTGTTTGCCAACGAAAATACACTCACGTGGACAAGCCCAGCTACCAACCTTCCTGCAGGATCGGTGATGTACATTTACAATAGTCTTGCGGATGAAGGTATTCTCGACGGACCAGGAACTGTTTCAGGTGCATTGCCAAATATATCTGCATCTGGCGATCAGTTGCTAGCCTACACTGGAAGTTCTGCTGCACCAACTTTTGTGGCAGCTATATCAAACACGAATTTCCTTGCCGTTTGCAATGCTGCTGGAGCTCCAGTGAATAACTCAACTTGCTTGCCTTCAACGCTCGAAATTGGACAAACCGCACAAAATCCGATCAACAATGATGTTCCAACCACCAATATGTTTTTCAATATTGGATCATTCACCGGAACGCCTGATGAACTCATTGCTGCCCTGATGAACAACAGCAACTGGACCAGCTCGAACGATATCAATGTTGCAGGTGCCGGACAATGGCCAGGTTGGAATTTCAATGTAAATCCTCCTGCACCAGCTTCTGTATCGATTGTTTCTGGAAATCTAGATATTCTGGAAGGTGCAGCAGCTAGCACGATAACGATCAACCTGAGTGCGCCTGCATTTGGTACGCAGACTCTTTCTGTGAACATTTCAGGCAATATCACATCAGCCGATGTAGAAACAAATCCAGCTGGATCATCCAATGCAATTCCTATTTCAATTCCTTCAGGCGCTACATCTGTCACATTCACATTGTCGGCTCTTGCAGATGGAATTACAGAAGGATCTGAAACAGGAACCTTGACGTTATCCAATCTATCTTCAGGATTGGTGGTTGGTTCACCTTCAAATATTTCTGTTGAAATCAATGAGCCTAGTGATGTATCGATTGTTACGTTTCAAGATGCAGTAATTCAATTAAATGAAACAGACGGTGCAAGTTCCTTCAATCTTTTGTTTGAGCCTGCAACCAATTCGGAGCAGTCTGTTACTTTTTCTCTTTCATATAGTGCTAACCTAACCAACACCGATTTTGTGTTGTACCCTGAGCAAACGCAGACTTTCACTGTTACAATTCCTGCAGGAGTTTCGGATTTTAGTTTTGATTTTCTTTCTGCAGAAGACAACCTTGTGGAAGCAGACGAAACTTTAACGATTAGCATTATCAGCACTAGTTCAGCATTAATTATTGGCACACAACAATCAGTTGAAGTAACGATTTTAGAGAACGATCAGGAATTACTTCCGCAGCAATTATTTATCAACGAGGTGCAAGCATCAAATGTGAACGATGTTCAAGTTTTCAGTGGAATTCACAGCGATTGGATTGAAATCTACAATGCGTCGAACCAAGCGGTTGATTTGGCTGGATTGTATTTAAGCGATGATGAAAATGATCCTTACAAATTTCAGTTCCCTGTAGGGTTTTCTGAAACCATCGTTCCCGCCAACGGATTTATTTTGGCTTGGGCCGATGATTCAACCGAAGCTGGTCCAATGCACTTGAATTTTAAAATAAGCAGTTCGGGCGAGAAAATTGGAATCTATGGCATGGCGAATCAAGCAGTTATCTTAGATACTATTACAGTTCCAGCCCTTCTTGATGATGAGTCGTTTGGTTTGTTAACTGATGGAGGAGATGCTAGAGTATTGTTCCTTGCGAGCACCACAACCCCTGGATTATCGAATCTTCAATCTGGTATTTTAGAAACCTCTGCATCATCTGGAATTTTATTGTTTCCAGTACCCGCTTCTGAGTCTTTAACTTGTGTGAACAACCAAAATTCTAGCTGCGAGATTGAGATCTTTTCGGTAAGTGGTGTAAAAATTTCTGGCCTTAACCTTCAAGGCAACCAAACCTCAACAGTTAACACTTCGATCTTGTCTTCGGGTGTGTATTTTTTAGTATCAAGATCAGAAAGTTCAATTGTTAGAACTCCATTCGTAGTTCAGCATTAATCAATTATAAAGCCCAAGGATAACCATTTAATTGAATTTATCCTTGGGTCTTACCTTCAATTAAAGACTGATTATCAGCAGCTTATGCACCATTGAACAAACAATATACAATTATATTTTATTCAATAATTTCCGTTTTACACTATTGAAAATTCAACGATAATAAGATTGAATACGAATAAATCAACATCGATCCTGATTGATTGATAGTCTCGCATTTGATTATCTTAATGTTAACGATTTATTAAGCGAGTCTATTGAAAAATAACGCTACTATGTCTACTTCAAGTACAGTTAAAGTAGCCCGATCAACAATCAAAACACTAATAACCAAATAGTTAAATAGATACTGTCGTTAATTACTAACACACGATTGTCAATTAACCAACACTTAACCTGACCAAAACTAACAGGTTACACCCGCTTCGTTACTTTGCACCGCAACAAAAAAGAAGTGAAACTTAACCAAACCTTTCATACCAAACAACCAATTATGGAAACAACTACGTTTTCGAATGCTGGTAGTTCAAGCTTGAGAAGATTCTTTACAACGGGTCTTTTGCTTTTACTACTTACTCTTGGGAATAATCTCTGGAGTCAGGTTATCTTTACTAGGGCCTTCACAGGAACTGGCGCTTGTCCAACACAAGACAATGCTGCGCTTTCTGGAACAGGCTGGAGTGCACCTTCTGTAACGAGAAGCGCTACTGGAGTTACATGTAATTCTACAGCTAATGTAATGAACAACTCGTTTACTGCTACAGGAGCTTCAATCGATGTTACTAAATATGTCGAGTTTACCTTTACTGTTAATTCAGGCTTCCAAGCAACGTTGTCATCTGCATCATTTTCATCTCAAAGATCTACTACTGGTCCTCAAAACGCTAGAATCGCGCACGACAATTCGGGGAATTTCACTACTGATTTTCAGAACTTCGCACCTCCAACTGCAAGTGCAGGTAATAATTGGGATTTCACAGATTTCACAGTTACTGGTCCTGCAACTACAACCTTCCGCATTTTTGGATGGAACAATACAGGAGGTACCTTAAGATTTGATAACTTATCTTTAGTTGGAACCGTAATCTCAACCACCTCACCAGGGATTTCTGTTTCATCAAACAACTTGAACAATGTTGTTGTAGTTAATGGTGGCGGAGCTTCACCAGCTACAACTTTTAACGTAGGTGGTACAAATTTAACGAACGACTTAATTGTTACACCTCCAGTTGGAATCGAAATGTCGGTTGTTGGAGCTGGTGGTCCATACACTTTCAACAATTCAACACCAATTACTTTCACTCCAAGTTCAGGAACGGTTGCAGCAACTCCAGTTTGGGCAAGAATTGCATCAGGTTCCCCTGTTGGAATTTATGGTAGCAACATCGTAACTTCATCTGCAGGCGCACCATTAGAAAATACAACATTTAATGGTCAAGTATTTAGCAATCCTACTGTCGTAATCAACCAAGCATACAATGCAAGCGGGAATAACCCTGCAGGAACTGAGTGGTATGAATTGCTTACTATTCAAACAGTAGATATGCGTAACTGGGTATTCCGCGATTATTCTGGCGGATCTCCAAACACAGCGGATCAGTTAACATTTAACAACATTCCTTTCTGGAGTTCAATTCCAGCAGGTACATACGTTGTTATTTACCAACCAGGATTCACTACACCAGTAGAAGATTTAGATGCTTCAGATGATGGCATCATTAAAATTCAAGCTTGTAACACTACCTATTTTACTCAAACTGCTCCAATTTGTGCTGGTTCAGGAGGAAACTCCATGGCAATGAATGCAACTCAAGATGCACTTCAGATTTTAAACGCATCTTCAACAGTAATTCATTCAATGGAATGGAACTCTTCAGCAACTGAATATTCAGGTCTGAACATTGTTCGCCATCCAAAAGTATTCTTGAACAATTCTACTTTAGCTCCCGCAGGTATTTCTGCAACGGCATCTTCTTGGATGCAAAATACAAATGGCATCGACGATTTTTATAACAATACTAATGTTGTTGAAAGTGGATTACAAACAGCACTGAATTCAACCGAAGGAACAGCAAACGACGCTACTCAAAGAACTTGGGTATGTGGAACTGTTCGTGGAATCACTGAACCAAGTGTAGCGGCATCAGCGCTTAATTGCACAGGTGTTACTAGTAACGACATTACATTTAACTGGACCAACGGAGATGGAGCAAGAAGATTGATCGTTCAGCGTTCAGGCGCAGCTGCTATTGCTCCTGTAGATGGTACCAACTATACTGTTGGAGGTACAACTGGAGCAGGAAACTCTATCATTTATCTAGGAACAGGTGTTAACACAATAAATATTTCTAGCCTTTCTCCTTCAACTTCATACACTTTCGATGTTTATGAAATCAATGGAAATGGTGAGTGTATCAATTATGCTGCTGCTGCTAGTGTAACTCAATCGACTGCAGCTGGAACAGGTATTATTCTTGATCCTATTGTAGGAACACCTTTCTGTGTTTCTCCAACTTCATTGTCAGCATCTTTAACTGCCGACTTTACTACAACTGGAACATTCAATGTTGGAAACACATTCACTGTTCAATTGTCGAGTGCTGCAGGTTCTTTTGCCTCTCCAATCAATGTTGGAAGCGGTTCTGCAACTGGAATCGTTTGCAATATTCCTGCGGGAACTACAGCTGGAGCTGGCTATTTGGTAAGAGTTGTTTCTAGCGATCCAGTTACTAACTCGACTACACAAGCAGTTACTATCAACGCTGCTCCAGTGAACGTTTCAGGACAGTCGGCTCTTGCAGGAACTTCTGCAGCTACTGTGAACTGGACAAACCCAACTGCTGGTTGTTTCGACGATATTATGGTTGTTGCTAAAGCTACAGCATTTACTGCTGCAGTGCCAACTGGAAATACTTTGAATTCAAACTCTAACAGCTTCACAGATGTTACAAACGATCTATTTGATGGTGGTGTAGTTGTTTACAAAGGAACCTCTCCTGGTCAGGTGATTACTGGATTGAACAATGGAACTGCTTACAACTTCAAAATCTTTACCCGCACAGGAAACGATTGGAGCAATGGAGTGGTTGTGTCTGCAACTCCAATATTCACTTTGAGCCCTGGAGATATCCAGTTTATTGGAGCAAATACTGCTGCTCCTGATGGATTCTCATTTGTAACCTGGGTTGCGATTCCTGCAGGAACACAAATAAAGTTCATGGACAATGGTTTCTTGGCTGGTGTTTCTGCCAATGCAACAAACAACTGCCGTTGCTCGGAAAACGTTATGACTTGGACTGCACCAGCAGGCGGAATTGCAATTGGTCAAGTAGTTAACATCCTTGATGCTGATGCAACTGCAAATGCTGTTACAAACATTGGTACTTGTACTGGCGAATTGAACGGATTATCAAATTCAGGTGATCAAATTTTTGCATTCACTGGTCCTACACCAGCCAATGCGAATCCAACAACCTTTGCAGGAACATTAATAGCTGGTATCAATGTTCACCCGTCATTAACATTCCTTTCTACAGGAGTTGCTTCATCTAATACTTCTTACCTTCCAACAGAACTTGCTGCTGTTCCTGAGTCGAACATTGCATTTACTGGATCAGCTTTGAATGTAACCTACACAGGATCTCGTTCAAACCAAACAACGTTTGCAGCCTATAAGCCAATTGTTGATGCAAACGTAAGTTGGACAACATCAAGTACTGCAACAAATCCATTCAGCACAACAAACTTCACACTTTCTGCAGGTTTGCCAGATGTTCAATTAAATGTAAGCGCTACTTCAGGAACTGAAGCTGCTGGAACAGTTATTACCCTAACTGCAACTGTTACTGGAACTACTTTAGCTTCTGAAACAGTAGATGTTACAGTAGCTGGAACAGGAATTACTGGAACAGATTACACATTGAGCAATACAACAATTACAATTCCTGCAGGTGTAAACCCTACTGGAACTGTAACATTCACAATTTTAAACGATCTTGATGCAGAAGGCATCGAAACAGCTGAAGTTACGATCAGCAATCCATCTGCAGGAATCGAATTGGGAACCTTTGTTACTCGTGATATTTCAATTACCGACAATGACGTTCCAAACCTTGTAATTACTGAGATCATGTATGACGGTCCAGGTCTTGACAATGAGTGGATCGAATTCCACAACGCTGGAACTTCTGCAGTTACAATCAACAACTTGTTCCAATTGTCAAGCTCAAACAACCCATGGACTTACAACTTTACTGGATCAACGGTAATGGCTCCTGGAGCATACTTCACCGTTCAAGTAGGAACAAACGGTTCTTTCCCATTCTCTCCAACATTTGTTGCATTTGCAACTGGAACAGATCGTTTACAGAACACTTCTTCAACCATTACTTTAAGATTTAATGGATTAACTGTAGATGCAGTTACTTATGGAAATGGCGCTCCTTGGCCTGGTGCTCTTGCAAATGGCGGCGGAAGTTCTGTTTCTTTAAACCAACCTAGTCTTGACAATGCACTTGGAGCAAACTGGGGAGCTTGTTACATTGGCGGAACTCCAAATGCTGCAAACATTAACTGTAGTTCAACAATTTTCTACACGGTAACGTCTGGTAACATTACCGATCAAATTTGGTCTACATTACCTACTGGTCCAGCAATCTATGCTAACTTCAGCAGCGGAACCGATCTAGTTGTTCAAAACGGACACACCGTATTGATGAACAATGCTTCTGCAGTTCCTGTAAGAAATCTAACCATCAATGGTGGTAATGGTAAAGTTTGGAGAAACAGCACAGTTTCAACCAACATGACTTACTTCAGCTTGCATGGTAACCTTGTAAACAATGGTATCATTGGAAATGGAAATACTTTCGATGCAATAGGCTTGAACATTGAAGGTACAAACTGCACAATCAGCGGAGGCGGTATTTTCAATCTTGGTCGTTTGAGAAAAAACGAAAACATCAATGCAACAAGTACTGTAACTATCAATACCGGTACAGCCTTCAACCTTCGTTTCCCAGGAACATCGATCTACAACAACTTCACGGGTGCAACTACATTCAATGTAATTATCCCTGCTGGAAAATTTGTTAACGTATTTGGCGATGGCTCTACAAACGGCGACATTTCGATCGACGGTGTAGATGGTTTAGGAATTGGCGAACGCGCTGGTTTGATCACAGTAAACGGAACACTTCGCGTACTTGGTAAAATCTATGCTTTAACCAACAACGCAACTGCTTTGAACGGTATCCTTATCGGATCAACTGGTTCGGTAAACACACGTGATTTGGATTTGAGAATTGATGGAGCAGCTGATATCGGATTCTCTATGAACGTGAATGCAGGAGGAAGACTTACTGTAAACGGAACCATGAGAAACCTTGCTGGTGTATTTAACACCAACGGTGGACTTATCCTTACTTCTGGAGCTTCATTGCTTCACGGTGTTGGAACTCCAGGTTTGGGTGCAGATCCAGGTGCAGATGTAACTGGAAACGT
>CAMCXT010000017.1 GCA_945883545.1 Chitinophaga pinensis
TCGATTAGTAATTGACGAAACTTGGCTATATTCGCTATGAGGTTGTGCATATTGGAATTGCTCGAGAACTCTTCTAATATACTGTATATCAGTTTAATGCACAACCTTATTTAAGTTTATTTATTTACAATTTCAACCGCACAACGGGTAATAGTATTCACGAAAGTGCAAAAATACTAATCGCAGAAGATGTGTTTTTAAATATGGTTTTAATTAAAGCCATGCTTTCTGAACTTGGTTTCAAATATCGAATTATTGAAGCCAAAAACGGTATTGAGGCGGTAGAAAAATACCGAGAAATGAACCCTGATTTGATTTTAATGGATGTGCATATGCCCGAATTGGATGGGATAAGTGCAACCAAAAAAATTAGAGAAATTGAATTGTTATCAGGTAAGAATGTCCCAATAATAGCTCTTACAGCTGGTGCTCTTAAAGAAGAAAAGGAGAACTGTTTTGCCAGTGGTATGAATGACTTTTTAACCAAGCCACTTATACCAGAGAAAATTATGGAAATGCTCAATAAATATTTGATAAAACAATCGCATTTACATGAATTGCCTTATAATGAAGAGTCTGAAAATGAATTGCATATTTCTTATTATGAATTGGGAAATTTATTTAGTAATAAATCAATTATAAAAGAGGCAATGGCTATTGCTCTTAATGATATGCCGACTCAATTACTTAATTTAGAAAAGGCTTGTAAGGAAAAGGATTTCATAAAGGTGAATGCAGCAGCGCACATATTAAAAGGCTCATCAAGTTCTATGCGCTTCAAAATAATGGCCCAAATTGCAGAGATAATAGAAAGCGAATCATATGAAAATTGGAATGATGATTTAACATTACAATTTTCAAAATTAATTGCTGAATGGGAGATTGTAAAGAAAATTATACACGAGAATATAATTTAATTCTTTGATAAGAATAAATATCTAAGTTCAGTAATTAATTTCCTTCACTAGCCAGAAGATTTTGTATTTATAAAGACACTTGAAAAGATTGGCTTTAATGTATGAGATTCATTGCAATAGAACCAACTAAACGCTGTAAGCACCTATGCCAAAGGCGGGATATCGTGTTCCAAATCCAATTTTGTTGTAAAATCCCGCCCTTCTGGTAGCTGCAAAACTGTAATAGTTCGCAAGTTTTTAAATAAACAAAACGAGTAAAGAAGATCGATTTTCTTTACTCGTTTTGTTCTATAAATAATAATTATTATCAGTATTTACATGCAGCTCTTATGGCTCCGAAAGCCAAAGTGAAGCAGTTGTTTCTGTGCCTGAAGCACTGTTTCTAAACGGCTGGCTGCAACACTTCACAGTCAATTTGTTGTTGTTATTGTAAACATATAAATAACCTGAAGGGAAGAACCATTGAGAAAATCCAAAGTTCAACGATCCATAAACACTGTAAATTGAGCTTGAGCCTGGCGTTAATGAATAAACACCTTCTTTAGGCTTTCCAATTATGCTCGAATTAAAATCCAAATAAATCGAAGCCGATGAATTGTAGGCATCTAATCTTTTTGAACTCTCATCATACGAAACATTGGTAAACGTAAAGCCATTTGATGAGGTAATCTGTAAACGATTCGAATCGAGCGAACAACCGATAGGAGGCATTTGTACATCAAGAAAATAGCTTGTCGAGAAAACACTACAACCACCTTTTCCGATTTCTAGAAGATATTCTCCTTCGTCTTCGGGTGTTACATAGCCTAGGTCAATTTGATACCCATTAGATGTTGAACCATCAGGTAGAGTCCACGAATAATCTACATTTTCGAGCCCTTGTTGTGGGGCAACTTGAAGGGTCAAAAAGGAATCTCGGTAAAAGGCAGTTTTGTTTGTACTGATCGTTCGCTCTTCAACATCAAGACACTCTTCCTTCTCGCAGGATGATAGTCCAACCAATGTGGCTGCAATTAGGATAGTGGTTTTGAAATTAATCATACCGATTTAATTAACGAGTTTCTTGTATCGAATTCTCTTAGGCTCAACATCACCCATACGCTTCTTCTTGTTCTCTTCATATTCTGAGTAACCACCTTCAAAGTAATACACTTGAGAATCGCCTTCGAAAGCCAAAATATGTGTACACACGCGGTCGAGGAACCAACGGTCGTGGGAAATAATTACTGCACAACCTGCAAAGTTCTCTAAACCTTCTTCCAAGGCACGTAGCGTATTCACGTCGATATCGTTGGTCGGCTCATCGAGCAACAATACGTTGCCTTCAGCTTTGAGCGCCATCGCCAAATGCAAACGGTTACGTTCACCACCAGAAAGCACACCTACTTTTTTACCTTGATCAGCTCCATTGAAGTTGAATCTGCTTACATAGGCACGTGAATTCATCGATCTTCCACCAAGTTCCATGGTTTCATTACCACCAGTGATAACTTCCCAAACCGATTTCTCAGGATCTAATGCAGCATGGGTTTGATCCACATAACTGATTTTTACGGTTGTACCGATCTTAAACTCTCCTTTGTTTGCATTTTCTTGCTCCATGATCATCTTGAAAATGGTGGTTTTACCAGCTCCGTTCGGCCCGATAATCCCAACAATCCCAGCAGGAGGAAGCTTGAAATTCAAATCTTCGTACAACAATTTATCGCCAAAAGCTTTCGAAACTCCAACAGCTTCAATCACTTCATTTCCTAATCTAGGCCCATTGGGAATAAAGATCTCGAGCTTTTCTTCCTTCTCTTTCATGTCCTCATTGAGCATTTTGTCGTAAGCCTGCAAACGTGCTTTTTGCTTCACCTGACGGCCTTTTGCTCCTTGACGAACCCACTCAAGTTCTCGTGCAAGCGTTTTTTGGCGCTTCGATTCAGTTTTTTCTTCCTGTTGTAAACGTTTGCCTTTTTGCTCTAACCAGCTAGAGTAATTGCCCTTCCAGGGGATACCTTCGCCACGGTCCAATTCAAGAATCCAGCCAGCAACATTGTCGAGGAAATAACGGTCGTGCGTGATGGCGATAACCGTTCCTGCATACTGCTGAAGGTGTTGCTCCAACCAATCGATTGATTCAGCATCAAGGTGGTTGGTTGGCTCATCCAAAAGAAGGATTTCAGGTTGTTGAAGCAGCAAGCGACAAAGTGCTACGCGACGACGCTCACCACCTGATAAAGTACCGATGATTCGATCCGACTCTGGACAACGCAATGCATCCATCGCACGGTCTAGTGTAGAATCGATCTCCCAAGCATTTTTCGAGTCGATCTCGTCCTGAAGAACGCCTTGGCGTGCAAGAAGCTTGTCCATCTTGTCGCCGTCAGAATAATACTCCTCAAGACCCATTTTTTCGTTGATCTCATTGTATTCCGCAAGGATATCCATGATTGGTTGAACACCTTCGCGAACAATATCGATAACGGTCTTGCTTTCATCCAATTGAGGATCTTGCTCAAGGTAACCAACACGATAACCTGGTGAAAAAACCACGTCGCCTTGGAACGATTTCTCAATCCCAGCAATGATTTTAAGCAATGTAGATTTACCTGAACCATTCAAACCAATGATACCGATCTTGGCACCATAGAAAAAGCTGAGGTAAATATCTTTGAGTACTTGTTTTTGTGGAGGATAGGTCTTGCTGACCTTCACCATCGAAAAAATGACTTTCTTATCGTCTGACATAGTAGGAATTAAATGGGTCGCAAAGGTAATGATTAGATCGAAACCCATCGGAAAATGCCTCATAGTTGAACGCAATAGGATGTAGATTTAACCGGTTAACTGAAAATCTCATTCCTTTCTACATCTTTGCATGTGCTCAAACGAATTTTTGATATCCTTTTGGCTGGTATTGGCATCCTGCTGCTACTGCCTTTGTTTTTGGTGGTGATTGTCTGGATTAAGGCAGATTCTAAAGGATCTGCATTCTATCGACAATTAAGGGTTGGACAATTCGGCAAGGATTTTAGCTTGCTCAAATTTAGAAGCATGCGCATAGGCAGCGATAAAGCTGGACTGCTCACCATCGGTGGAAGAGATCCTCGCGTAACCCGTTCGGGCGTTTTTATTAGAAAGTACAAAATCGACGAATTGCCACAATTGATCAATGTTTTTCTTGGGCACATGAGCCTCGTTGGACCAAGACCTGAAGTGCGCAAGTATGTGGATTTGTACAATGAAACCCAACAGAGGGTTTTGTTGGTAAAACCTGGAATAACCGACCTAGCAAGCCTAGAGTATTTCGATGAAAACGATCTTTTGGCAAAATCAGAACACCCAGAAAAAACATATGTCGAAGTTGTGATGCCACATAAATTGGAGCTGAATCTCCAATACATCGATCAATCTGGTTTGCTTGGAGATGTTCGAATTATTCTGAGAACCATCAAGCGTGTCGTGTTTCGCTAAAGCGCAAAAAAAAAGCCCCCGGGTTTCGGAGGCTTTTAAATTTAATTCGGAGCTTTTATTATCTGCGCGGCTGCGACTGAATAAAGTCGTTCAACTCATCAACACTTGAAGAGAAAGTGAAAGCATTGTTCACCATGAAATAGTTGCTTAAATCATAAGTGCGACCGTAAGCAAACTTGGCGAAATCTAGTTTAGAATCTTCGAAACTAAACAATGCCATGATTTGAGAAACTTGTGCTGTAGTCATGCAATTGCTGGTGAAAACCTGCTTTGCAATTTGCAATTTGTTGTCTTCGAACGACTGACCGTTAATTGTACCTAATGCACCACTGAATGCATTTTGGTCCATTGGCCAAGGACAACCAATTGCGCCTGTGTAACCTGGCATCATATAATGTGATGGTTGGGCTTGTTGAACAACAACTGGTGCAGGAGCTGAACCACCAGATGAGTAGGTAGTTGTAGTTGTTTGTTGAACCGTTCCACCTGTAGTAACAACTGTTCCAACTGGAATACCAACGTTCATATTGAAGTTCACACCCATATCTGGATCGTTTACTGAAACATTCATTCCAGTGCCCATTACGGCACCAGTAGGTTGAGATGTTGTGGTGGTTGTTCTGGTTGTTTGAGTAACAGTTCCCGGCGCAACTACTGTGGTTGTTGGAGCTGGTGCGTAAACAACAGCAGGTGGCGGACTTTGCATCACTGGTTGCTGAGCCATTGGCATTGTAAGTGGCGTTTCAGAAACGAAGCGAATTACATATTCCACTTTTTCTTCAGCTGACTTTTTAATTTGTGTAGAGTCTTTTCCTCCAAAATCACGAGCGATTTGGTTTCCAGCCTTGTTGAGGCCTTTGCCAATTGCAGTTTCTTTCTTCGGACGAACATTGAATGTATATTCAACGTAAGGTTCTAAGTTGATTGTTTTGGTTACTTCTCCTAAGGTAACATCTTCGAAAAGCACTTTTACTTTGTAAACAGAAGGAGCAGTAAGATCGCTGAGTTTTACATTGGTTGCTGGAACTTCGTTGTAACGAAGACCGTTCATTACTACTGTGAATCTTTCACCGTTTTCTGCGAAGAAAATAAGATTCGATTTTTGTGCCGTCAGTAAACCACTGAACAAGGCAATCATAAGCGTTAAAAGGGTTGTTTTCATAGGGTCCGGTTATTTTTGGGCGCCGATTTTCAAAGTTGATGCCAAATATAGCTCAAAATAGGTGTTTCTAAAGTTGATGTATCGATAATCTCCCTGACTATTGATGGCTCCAATTCCACTGGTCCAGTTGTTCTATGCTCATTTTTAGCAAGTTAATGCTTGCTTCAACGTCGTCTTTGTGAACCATCTCAATCACTTGATGTATATGTCGTGTAGGGATGCTAATTGCGCCTGCAATGGCTCCTCCGGCAGTCATTCGTTGAATTCCAGATGTATCGGTTCCACCTCCAGTGAGAATTTCAGGTTGCCACTTGATATTCTCTTTGTCGGCAGTGTGCTTCATAAATGCAACCATTCGTGGGTCGCAAATCACAGAGGTATCCATGATTTTAATACCTGCACCTTTGCCTAAACTGGTTATTTTTTCGTGTTCTTTCGCTCCCGGAACATCGAATGCAATTGTGGTATCGAGTCCAAAACCAAAGTCTGGTTGTATGGCGAGTGTCGAAACTTGCGCTCCGCGGATGCCAACTTCTTCTTGAACAGTGAACACTGCATACAAATCGTAAGGAGTTTCGCTCAAACGGCGGAGGGTTTCAATCAGGATGTACACCGAAATGCGGTTGTCGAGCGATTTGCAGTTGATGCAATCTCCCATTTCGATCAATGAACGCTCTCGGGTGATGGTGTTGCCCAGATTTACATTGGCTTTCACTTCTTCAGCTGAAAGGCCTGTGTCGATAAAGAAATCGCCGATTTTTGGTGGTTTCTCGCGCTCTTCAGGGCTCATTAAGTGGATAGGCTTTGATCCCATCACACCGATAATGTCTTTTTTACCGTGAATGATTACGCGCTGAGCTGTCAGGGTTTTAGGGTCGAAGCCACCCAAGGTTGTAAAACGGATAAAACCCTGATCATCAATGTGGGTTACCATGAATCCGATTTCGTCCATGTGCGCGCCGACCATGATTTTTTTGCGTTCACGTCCTTTTCTGAGGACGGTCACATTGCCCATGTTGTCGGTAGAAATTTCTCCCAATCCTTGTACTTCACGAAGGATCAAATTTCTGATTGCCTGCTCGTATCCGGGAGCTCCGGGAGTTTCGCAGATTTCTTTTAGCAAGCTGAGATTCATCCGGCGAATTTAAGCAATTAGACTCAATTTAACGAGGATGCTCTGCGTGAGTGATTGAGGCAAATAGCTTTTGTAGCGCAGCGGAAAAACTATGGCCGAAAGCACGGCCGCGGCACAAGCCAGGATGGAAGCTTGTGCCGCGGAAACGCCCAAAATAATTATTCTACAAAGCTGATTTTTAGCATATTCGATTTTCCGAATTCGTGCATCGGAATCGAAGCTACGTTTATCAACAGGTCGTGCGATTTTACATAACCGCCCTTTTTGAGGATGTCTTTGATGTCGGAAATGGTGTGGTCGGTGCTCACCATTTTGTCGTAATAGAACCCACGAACGCCCCAAACTAAACTCAAGGTGTTGAGAAGGGTTTCGTTGCCGGTGAAGATGTAAATATTGGCTTTCGGACGGAAACTGGAAATTCTAAATGCTGTGTAGCCAGAGTGCGTCATTGCTACAATTGCAGCTGTTTCGGTTTGCTCAGCCATGTGCACAGCGTTCATGCAGATTGCATCGGTGAGCATGCGCGATTTCTGAGAAACGAGCTTGTGGTCTTTGTGGTAAATGCCTTCGAATGCTTCCACACGAGCAAGAATTTTCTGCACGGTTTCGATCACTCGCACTGGAAATTTCCCAACTGAGGTTTCGCCACTGAGCATCACTGCATCGGCTCCATCCATCATGGCATTGGCAACGTCGTTTACTTCGGCTCTGGTGGCGTTGTAATTGGTGATCATAGATTCCATCATCTGCGTTGCAATGATGATCGGAATGCTAGCTTCAAGGCATTTTTTTACCAGCATTTTTTGGATCAACGGAACATTTTCCATTGGAACTTCAACGCCCAAATCGCCGCGAGCAACCATCAATGCATCGGTATTGGCAATGATGCTGTCGATGTCTTCAACTGCTTCTGGTTTTTCGATTTTAGCTACTACACGCGCGTTTTTATTGTGGCGTGAAATGATGTGTTTCAATTCGAGAATATCGCTGGCTTTGCGCACAAAAGATAGCCCGATCCACTCCACACCATGATCGAGTGCGAATTTTAAATCTTGTAAATCTTTCTTGGTTAAACAAGGAAGCGAAATCTTGGTGTTCGGGAGATTTACACCTTTCTTCGATGATAGAATGCCGCCGTGTATTACAATAGCAATTACTTCATTGTCTTTGTTGGTATCCTTCACTTCGAGAAGAAGCTTTCCATCATCGATCAAAATGGTTTCGCCAATTTTTACATCCTGAGGAAATTGAGGATAGGTGATATAGATACGAGAAGCCGTTCCGATGCACTTTTCGGTGGTGATCACGATTTCATCGCCTTTGTTGATCTGAACTCCGTTGTTTTCAACTTCACCGATACGCAATTTCGGACCTTGTAAATCGGCTAAAATTGCTGTGTGGTAGCCCTTTTCATGGTTTATCTCGCGAATAATATTAATCACCTTTTCATGGTCTTCATAAGCACCATGACTGAAATTAATCCTGCAAACATCCACTCCTGCAGCGATCATTTGCTCAAGTACTTCTTTGCTCGAAGAAGCAGGTCCTAGGGTTGCAATTACTTTGGTTTTGCTTTGTACTTTGTTCATGATCAAAAAATAAGATTGTCTTTAGATTTAAGACTTTCGGGTTCAATTTTAAAGGCAGCCATCACGCATGGCAGGTTTCTGATCTGTTTCACCAACTCATCAATATTGTAGTGATAAGCAGCTTCTCCTTTGATCATGAGGAAAAAATCCATTTTCGATTGCTCCGGAATGAGGTTTCCTGCCGCATGTCGATTGGCAATGAGTTGAAAAGTAATATCCATTTCTTCGGCGATCAACTCTTCCTTCTCACTGAGCGGCAATTCATCGTTTCCCATAGGATCTTCTTGCCGGCTGATAAATTGAAACATCGGAAATGTGGATTGAAGCCCAGTTTTCGGATGAAGTATATCTACATCGGGCATTCGATTGAAATCGACCGTTAACAACTTGTTTAGATGCCAACATACACGAAAATCCTCGTCGTGACTGCTAATCCCGATCAGAATGAAGTTGTAGTCGGCAAAATCGGTGAGGACGATCTTTTTCATGAGATTCGCCACTAAGATAAATCTTATTGTTGAATTTACACTAAGGTTCTGTGTCGCCAAACATGGCAGTCCATGCATTTTCAGCAGCAGCCTGCTCAGCAGCTTTCTTTGAAAAGCCTACGCCTTCTCCACAAACTTTATCGTTGATAAGTAAAGTTACATAATAGAGTTTTTGTTTGTCCCCATTTAATTCTTCTCGGGCATCGAACAAAATGCTCTTGCGGGCTCTTTGGGTGTAATTAATTAGTTTCGATTTGAAGTTGAGGTCTTGGTTCTCGAGTTCCTCTACATCCACATGAAAACGGATGATTCGATTGAGCAACATTTTCTCGGTGAAATCGAATCCTTTGTCGAGATACACTGCACCAATCAGTGCTTCGAATGTATCTCCACAAATAGATTTGTACAGTCGATTTGAAGGATCGTATTGAATCAGTTTTTCGATGCCAATTTTGATGGCTAGCTTGTTCAAATAGGCGCGACTCACCATTCTAGATCTCATTTCGGTGAGAAATCCTTCGTCTTTGTAAGGGAATTTCCCGAATAAAAACTTGGCTACCACAGCACCAAGAACAGCATCTCCTAGGAATTCAAGTCGTTCGTTTGAATCTTTAACGCCTTCTCGAATTTCACGAGCAACGGATCGATGGGTAAATGCTTGTTCGTACAAGCGAATATTTCTAGGCCAGAAGCCTAACAAATTCTTGATTTGTTGGTAAAGTTGACCTTTGGAAGAAAAGCGGGCAACAAGGAAATTCACGAAACTCAATCTTCGAACTTGCGGAATATAACTGAAGCATTGTGCCCTCCGAAACCGAAGGTGTTGCTCAATGCGGCGCGCACTGTTCTATGTTGTGCCTTGTTGAAAGTGAAATTCAATTTCGAATCCAACTCAGGATCAAAATTCTCCTGATTAATGGTTGGTGGAATAACATCGTGCTTCACAGCAAGCAAAGAGGCAATTGCTTCTACAGCTCCTGCAGCACCAAGTAAGTGACCAGTCATTGACTTGGTTGCACTAATATTCAGGTTGTAAGCATGTTCTCCAAAAACACCAACAATCGCCTTAGTTTCAGCAATATCTCCGAGTGGAGTAGAGGTGCCGTGAACATTGATATAGTCAATATCGGTTGGAACCATGCCTGCATCGTTGAGTGCGCTGCGCATTACATTGATGGCTCCCAAACCTTCTGGATGTGGAGCGGTGATATGATGTGCATCAGCAGAAGCACCACCACCAACAATTTCGGCGTAAATTTTTGCACCGCGGGCTTTTGCATGCTCAAGTTCTTCGAGAATCAATGCGCCTCCGCCTTCTCCCATCACGAAACCATCACGACTTACGTCGAAAGGACGAGAAGCTGTTTTTGGAGAATCGTTTCTTTCAGAAAGGGCATGCATAGCATTGAAACCACCCATCGCAGGCTCATTTACAGCGGCTTCTGAACCTCCAGTGATCATCACATCTGCTTTGCCCATTCGGATGTAGAACATCGAATCGAGAATAGCGTTGGTGGATGAAGCGCAAGCAGAAACTGTAGTAAAATTAGGCCCTCTGAAGCCGTATCGCATCGAAATGTGTCCGGATGCGATATCGGCAATCATTTTGGGAATGAAAAACGGATTGAACCTTGGGGTTCCATCGCCTTTTGCAAAAGCTTCAACTTCTTTGAAGAAAGTTTCAAGACCTCCGATACCTGAACCCCAGATAACTCCTGAGCGGTCTGGATCGAAACTACCTTCTACAAAACCTGCATCATGATAAGCTTCGTGAGCTGCATACAATGCATATTGAGCAAAAAGATCGAGTCGACGTACCTCCTTACGATCAATAACAGATGAAGGATCAAAGTCTTTCACCTCGCAAGCAAAGCGAGTTTTGAACTTCGAACAATCAAAGCGCTTGATCATGTCGGCTCCGCTAACGCCCGCAATGAGATTGTTCCAGAAATCCTGAACATTGTTCCCCAGCGGAGTTACGGCACCCAGGCCGGTTACGACGACTCGTCTCAAATTCTAAAGCGTAAAGATTACTTGGCGTTCTTTTCGATGTAAGTAACAGCGTCACCTACTGTGCCGATGTTTTCAGCTTGATCATCTGGGATCGCGATGCCGAATTCTTTTTCGAATTCCATGATCAGCTCGACAGTATCGAGTGAGTCTGCACCCAGATCGTTGGTAAATGAAGCCTCAGGAGTTACTTCACTTTCATCAACTCCAAGCTTGTCTACGATAATCGCTTTAACGCGGGCAGAAATGTCTGACATTTTGTTTAGTGTAAAAATTTGGGTGCAAAGAAACAGTTTAACATCAAACCTACAAAATCTTTTTTTTAGCAAATCGTTTTACAACCTTTTTTGCTGATTAACAGATCAATAATTACGTGCTGTAGAAGCAATGCATCGAAATCTTACTTTCGCAACTTCCTAAGAGCATATGGCTAAAATAGTAATTTTTGGTTCAGGAAGGGGGAGCAATGCCCGCCGAATCATCGAGTATTTCAAGGATTCAGGAAGAGTGCAGGTGGCCGCTTTGGTGAGCGATAAACCTCGGCGTGGCTTCCTTGACATTTCTTACGATCACCGCATCAACCTCGAAATAGTGAAGGGTTCGGAGCTTTCTGATCCCAAATGGATTGCTCATTTGAAAGTCATGTATCGCCCGGATCTCATCGTTTTGGCTGGTTACCTGAAGCTCATTCCTGAGGCATTCATTCAAGCATTTCCTGGAAAAATCATCAACATGCATCCAGCTTTACTTCCTGCCTACGGCGGAAAAGGAATGTACGGTTCTCATGTGCATCAAGCAGTAATTGAAGCCGGAGATGCCAAATCGGGGATCACCATCCATGAAGTAAACGAGCGTTATGATGAGGGAAGAATCATTTTCCAAGCAAGCTGTGATGTTTCTCCGGAAGATTCACTTGAAACCTTAGCGCAACGAATCCACCAATTAGAACACGAGCACCTTCCAGTTCAAATCGAGAAGATTTTATACCCATAATTTCGGCTTTCTATGCAGATTGAATTGTATACCGATGGTTCTTCCCTTGGCAATCCTGGTCCGGGTGGATATGGCTTAATTCTCAAAGCTGGACCACATTACAAAGAAGTGAACCAAGGCTATCGATTAACGACCAACAACCGAATGGAACTGATGAGTGTTATTGTAGGTCTCGAAATGCTTAAGAATCCGGGTTGTCATGTCATGGTGTTTTCAGATTCAAAATATGTCATCGACAGCATCTCAAAAGGTTGGGTTTTCGGTTGGGTGAAAAAAGATTTTAAAGACAAGAAAAACCGCGATCTCTGGGAACGGTTTCTCCGAATTTATCCCAAACACAAGGTCCAATTTACTTGGGTGAAAGGACACAATAACCATCCGCAAAATGAACGTTGTGATCAGTTGGCTGTTGAAGCTGCGACAGGAAGAGATTTATTGATTGATTCAGGCTATGAAAACGATGGAAGCCGCTAATTTGAAAGACGGATTTGAAATCGATCCTGCTTCAAACATCGAAGATTACCATTCGATTTATCAGCTAGCAGAAGACATTATTCCAGGATTTTATGCAGATCATATTGATGCTGCTCACTTGCAGTTTTTCGTTCAACGTTTCCATGCACCTTCAGAAATTGAGGCTCAAATAGCTGAAGGGAATTTGTACTTCCTTTTTAAAATCAACGGGTTCAATATTGGATACATGGCACTTTATCCACGAAGTGAATATTTACATATCAGTAAATTGTATCTGCTCGACGCTTACAGAAGTGCAGGTTTAGGGAAAATAATATTAGACCACATCGAACAAATTGCCCGATTAAATCCAGCATATAACCGACTCGAATTGCTGGTGAGTATTGGAAATCCGCGTGGAATTGCATTTTATCTGAGCAATGGTTTTGAGAAAAAGGAATATGTGCTCAGCCGTTACGAAAGTGGATATGCCTACGAAGATTTCAGAATGGTGAAGTTGCTTAAATAAAAAAAGACCGCCCAAATGGAACGGTCTTCTTAAAAGTACATTGCAGAATAATTATGGCTCTCTTTGGTTAAGCATTCTGCTCAAATTCGGATCGGTTTCCTCTTCACGAATGGTATCGAGGGTTACTTCGATATCGGAAATCTTCTTTTTGATGATCGTTTTTTGGATTTCTTTTTCTTGAACAACAGTTACTGAAGTGCCTTTTTCAATCATAGCGCTGATTTCAGCAGTGATTTCATCTAAACTTCCTTGGTAATAATTGGCATATTCAACCAACACCTGGATTCCAGCAAACCGCAAATACCAAGCATCCGATTTACGTGCAATATCGGTGATTATTGGAACTGAACTCGCTACGAGTGCCTCATTTTGAGATACCGTATATCGCCCAAGCAATTGAATCAAGATGTATTTATCATTCGGATTGGTTGCCTTGCGGTAAGCCTTTTCCATGAATTCGAATTTGTTTGGCGTGCCCGAAGCTGCATAAATTGCGGCAATGGATGTTAACAAATCACCTGAAGCAGTCGCTTCCATTTTTTCGAGCAACTTCACCGTATTTTCTGGATCTGCCTGATACAAGCCAGAAAGCGCCGCACTTTGAACAGCCAATGAACTATCGTTTAAAGCTTTTGCCAATTCTCCTTGAACCACGGCATCGCTAGCAAATCTGCCTAACCATTCTGTTGCAGTGGCTCTAACACGCGCATCTTTATCGCGGGTAGAAAGCTCAATCAAAAGCGGTTTAAATCCCTCAGGATCTACTGAAATAAGGCCTTCGAGATTGTTCAAAGTGTATTGACGAATGTTCCAGAATTTATCGCGCAAAGCAGTTTTTACCAATTCTGAAACTCCAGGCGCGTCTTGGAATTCTAGGAGTTTTTCGAGTGCCGTAAAGCGATCCTCATAAAGTTTCCCATTTAAGAACAGCCATTCTGCCTCTTCCCGGGAGTTGAGCTGACGAACAAAACCGAGCAACATGTGCTCAGCATCGATATTTACAAAGTCGGGTTTCTCGGTTGCTGGAATGGTAATTTGCTGAGCGATCGAATCCATGGTAATGCGCACTCGACGGGCTGTTCCTCTGTTGTAGATATCCACATCCATCGGCAATCGGAACGCTGAATTTGAACTCAAACTTTGTGTTTGGCTTAAGTTTATTGTGATGCTTTTGTTGGCTTCATCGAAATTCCATGATGCATCAACAGTTGGATGTCCGCGATCAAAAAACCACTGGTTGAAGAACCAATTGAGATCCTCACCAGTAATTTTCTCGAATGCCATTCTGAGATCATGAATTTCGGCAGGCTGGTATTTGTTGTCGTTGAGGTACAATTTGAGTGCATCGAAGAAGGCTTCGTCACCAACGTATTTTCGCAACATATGTAAAACAGCGCCTCCTTTTTGGTAAGAGTGGCGGTCGAACATGTCTTCACGGTTTTCATAATCGAAGCGAATCAGGTCTACTTTTTTGCCAAAAGCCTCTTCCACATATTCGTTCCGACCCGATTGAAGATGGTAATCGGCAGCATCGCGACCATATTTGTATTCTTCCCATAGATATTCGCTGTAGGTAGCAAACGATTCATTGAGCGGAAGATTTGCCCAAGATTCGCAGGTCACTAAATCGCCAAACCAATGGTGAAACAATTCGTGCGCAATAACGCCTTCGTAATTTCCATCGAGCATTTGTGCTGGTGTTTGCTGAACGAATTCGCCAAAAATTGTAGCTGATGTGTTCTCCATAGCACCTGAAACATAGTCACGAACCACAATTTGCGAATACTTTGGCCAAGGGAATTCAACTCCGAGTTTATTGGAGAAGAATGTCATCATTTCGGGTGTATTGCCGAATATTTTTCTCGCATAAGGCTCAAATTCTTTCTCTACATAGTATTCAACGTCGATGTTTTTCCACTTGTCTTTTACCACAGCATATTCCCCGATTCCCATCATCGCCAAATAAGGTGCATGTGGAAGGTCCATTTTCCAAGTATCTGTTCGGGTTCCGTCGGTGTTTTTCTTCGATGTTGTTTTTAATCCATTGCTGAGTGTCAGAAATTTATCAGGTACCGTAATGCTGATCTCCTGGGTCATTTTCTCGTTGGGCTTATCGATAGTTGGAAACCAACATGATGATGATTCGGTTTCTCCTTGCGTCCAAATTTGCGTTGGTTTCGAAGGATCTTCATCTTTCGGATCGATAAAATACAAGCCTTTTGCAGCCGTGATGGCAGCACTTCCAATTGCCTTAACGCGCTGAGGATTGGCTGTGTATTGGATGTAGATTTTGTAGGCATCATTTCTTGTAAAGCGCTTCCCGAGGGAAATACGAATCTGATCTTCTTTATATGTATAGTTCAGATCTGTGAGGGCGCCCGATTTTTCAACCATGGCAACACGTAAAACATCGAAAGATTTCCCATCTAAAATCAATGAATCAACAGGATAATAGTAAGGTTTGAAGTCAAGTGTTGCTTTTCCGAAAAGTTGCTGATTCGGAATGTCGAAGCTTACTTCCAACTTGGTATGAAGCAAATCGTTTGTGCGGGTTGCCGATGCATTGTAGCGATTGAGAAGCCTGTTTGGTTGACTAGACGTGTCGCTTTCTGAATTCTCCAATGCTTCAAGGAGTGCCTTCATGAATGTGGAATCGGCCTGTTCAGTTTCGGTGCCTGATGCATCTACTGTTTGTTTAGGCTGCTTAGTTTTACAAGCATTACCGAAAGAAATTAGTATTCCTGCGGCAAGAATAATCGAGAGAGTTTTGAATTTCATCTTTTGGTTACGAAGCTGCAAATATGAGAATTAGTTCAATCTGCCTGTCTAATTGTAAGCTTCATAACGAAGTTTTTGTTTTCAAAGTGCTTTTCTTGAATTTAAACAGATCGATTCAAGAATGGTTATCTATACAAGACATTATTTTTGCGCCATGCAACAAGCAAAATTCGAAAGCGACAGAATCTCAGTAGCTTCATCCAAAGAGCTTCTTGAAATTACCATTTCTGGAAAAATTCCTAGTGGTCAGTTAACAATGCTTACAGCTTGGCTTCTGGCTTGGACAATCGCCGGATTTTATGTGATTTCACAAGTGTTCTCATTTTCAGGCGATCAACTTATCTATCTGTTGGTTTGGTTGGGCTTTTGGGCCTATTTCGAATACCGAATTGGTACAGCTTGGCTTTGGAGAAAATTCGGTAAAGAGGTTTTTCGCATCGAAGGCAATGAAACACAACTCCGTTTCGAGGTTTCATATGGAGGTCGAGCAACAGCTTTCAAAACTGAAGATCTTCGGAATTTTAAGAATCTCGAAAACGATAAAGGCAAGTTCGTGAAAAGCTTTTTCAGCTCCTACTGGGTTGTTGGTGGCGAAACCATCGGATTTTATCACAAAGGAAAATTGAACACTTTCGGTCGTCAAATCACTTCAGGAGATGCCGATAAACTGATTTCGCTCATCCAAAAAAGAATACTCTAAAACCTATGGCAGCACTCAGTATTGGTTCTCTTGTTCGACCACTTAACGAAACAGGCGAAGGAGTTGTGAGTGCTTTTCGCAAGGATGGTATGGTGCTCGTTACCATGCACGATGGGTTCGAAATTCCTTTTCCTCCTAATCAGTTAGTGGTTATTCGCTCCGCGGAAATGGCGCCAGGTGAACAACCTGTTCAATCCGTTACCTCGTCGGCCGAATTGCAACAACCAGGGCTATTTTTCGCATTTTCCTTCGAAGGAATGGAAAAAGACCAAGCAAAAATCGGACTTTCTCTGGTGAATCAATGGGATGCAGAATTGGTTGTGGTTGTTTATCACCAAAAAGGGAAACAGTTTTTCCATGAAGCTTCAGCCATTTTGCCCGCAGGCAGTGTGAAGCGTCTCGCTGGAGGTCAGCTTTCATGGTTCCTCGAGCGAGACCGTTTTTATGTTCAGGTTACTCCTGTTTTACGCGAAACAACAGCCATTCCAGGTGGATGGTCGGGCTATATTAAACACCAAGTTCCTGCCCTAATCGATCCTGCCACATGGCCGCAACAAAGCAGCCTTTCGATGCGAGCGCTCATGATCAGAATTTTTCCTGATACGAAACCCGACACGATTAAAGTGGTTCCCAAAGAACAAACTGAAACTATTCTTCATAAAACCCCAAAAGATTGGTTGCTCATCGACCGCGAAGGCCATTTTGAAGTTGATCTGCACATTGAAGAATTAATTGATGATGCATCCGGAATGGACAATTCATCGATGATTCAATACCAACTCAATTACTTTAACAAGTGTTTGGATGAAGCCAGAAACAGGAAGCTCTGGAAGTTTATTGCCATCCACGGTGTTGGGAAAGGGGTATTGAGAAATGAAATCCGACAATTAATTAAGCAAGAAGGTTTGAAATTTCAAGATGCATCATATCAACGTTACGGATATGGCGCAACCGAAGTATTGATGCGGTAATTCGATTATTGAATTGTCTCCAAAAATTCCAAAATAGCACTGTAAATTAAATTTAATTCCTCCTCCGAAATTACGTACGGTGGAGTGATGTAAATTACATTGCCAAGCGGTCTTAAATAAATATTTCTATCCAAGAAAAATTGCGTTATTTCTTTAGAAATCGGATTCAAATATCCACGCTCTGCATCGGTATTTAATTCAATTGCCAGAATTGTTCCTAAATGACGGATTTCAAAAATGCTTTTATTTCCCAGAATTAACTTTTTAAATGCTGCATGTGCATTCGAAATGCTGAGGATATTTTCTTGACAGGTGTTTTCCAACAGCAATTTCATCGATGCTATGGCAGCACTGCAACTCAGCGGATTGGCAGTAAATGAATGTCCATGGAAAAATGTATGCATCGGATTTTCACTTACAAATGCATCATATATAAACTCTGGAACTGCTGTAGCACCCAAAGGCAAAGTGCCTCCTGTTAATGTTTTGCTCAGGCAAAGAATATCGGGTTGTTCTGAAAGGTATTTCGTTGCAAATGATTTTCCAGTTCGATAAAATCCTGTAAAAACTTCATCTGCAATAGTAATTGTACCATATGATTTAGCCAAGTGAATCATTTGAGATAATGCACTTGCTTCATGCATTCTCATTCCATTGGCTCCTTGTACGAGTGGTTCGAAAATAAATACTGCAACATCATTTTGATGAACGATTCTGCTAAATAAATCAAGTGCTTCAGCCGAATTGTGCTTTTCTGGAGCAGGAACAAATTCAACATCAAAAAGCAATTCACCAAATGCAGCACTAAATGCATTTCGATGTCCAACCGACATGGCACCAAATGTATCACCATGGTACGCATGTTCAAATGCAATGATTTTCTTTCTAGGTTTTCCAAGGTTTTGAAAGTACTGCAAGGCCATTTTCAGAGCCACTTCAACAGACGTACTTCCATTGTCGGAGTAAAAAATTCTACTTTGTTCTCCAGCAATTAGATGAATTAATTTTTCAGCTAATTCAATTGCTGGTTCGTGCGTAAATCCTGCAAAAATGATATGTTCAAGAGTCGAAGCCTGTTTTGCCAATGCTTCTGCAATTGCAGGATGGGCGTGACCATGTGCATTTACCCACCAAGAAGCTGTTCCGTCTAGATATTTCTGTCCATTTTCTGCAAATAACCAAACACCTTCAGCACGAACAATTGGGATGTTTTTTTCTGCTGTGGCAATCTGAGTAAATGGATGCCAAATTACTCTGCTATCGCGGTCTTGAAGGTTCAAATGTCTGAAAATTTAAGAGATTCTTTTTCAATAAAATCACGATTCAATTCGTTGGTTTCAGAAAAACGACCAAGAAATCGGGCTCCACTTCTTTCAAGAATGATCGATTCTGTATCTTGATTTTTATCGCCATTAAAAATAATTCCCTTCAACTTAACTCCACGCCTTTCTAGTGCTTCAAGGCTCAATAAAGTGTGGTTAATACTTCCAAGATAATGTCGACTCACGAGTATGACTTCTGCATTAAAGTGTGGAATTAAATCAATCATTAAATTTCTCCTATTTATTGGAACCATCAAGCCTCCCGCACCTTCAATTATCAGTTTATTGTCGTGTTGAGGTGCAATTAATTTATCGATTTCGATTTCAATTCCTGCTCTTTCTGCTGAAGCATGCGGCGACATAGGATAGGGCAGAAGATAGCTTTCGGGATGAAAATAATCTGCACTCATCCCAGTGAATGCTTGTACTTTCATTCGGTCTGTATTCTCTAAATCGCCCGCTTGAATTGGTTTCCAATAATTGGCTTTTAAAGCTTTAACTAGAATTGCAGAAACAACAGTTTTTCCTACGTCTGTGCCAATTCCAGTGATGAAATATCGCGTTGAAGACATTCTTTATTAAATGAAATACAGAATTCCTAAACGGTAACTTTCTAGTCCAAATCCAGAGATGATCCCCATTGCATTTGGAGCAATGAAACTCTTATGTCGAAATTCTTCCCGGGCAAAAATGTTGCTGATGTGAATTTCAACAACTGGTGCTGGAATTGCGGTAACGGCATCTCCAATGGCAATTGAGGTATGGGTAAAACCACCAGCATTCATGAGGATTCCAGTGGCCTTGAATCCCATTTCATGCAAATTGTTGATGATCTCTCCTTCAACGTTGCTTTGGAAAAATGTAATGTTCAATTTCGGGAATTGCATGCGAAGCTGTTCCAAATATTCATCAAATGGAACAGATCCGTAAATCTCCGTTTCCCGCGTGCCGAGAAGATTTAAATTTGGACCGTTGATTATGTGCAGGTGTTTACGCATCAGGCTGTGAAAATACAACAGAAATGGACTGGAAAACCGCCGGAAGAGGATTCCGAACATATTTAAAACTGGAAAGGTCGCTTTCGCCCAATTCTATTGAGGCTTATGAAAACGATGTGGCCAAATTGCGGTCATTTCTAGAAGTACACCAAATTGAAATTTCTCCATTACAAGTAAAAACTGGGCATCTACGTTCAATGCTTCAATGGTGCGCTAAATTGGGCATGCAAGCAAGATCACAAGCCCGTTTGATTTCAGGATTAAGAGCGTTTTTCAGGTATCTTTTATTGGAAAATCTCATCCAAGAAGATCCTGCTGAAAATTTAGACACACCTCGATTGGGTAGAAAACTTCCAGTAACCCTCGATGTTGAAGAAATCGATAAAATGATTGCTTCTATCGATATGAGCAAGCCTGAAGGAGAACGAAACAAGGTCATCTTGGAAACCTTATTCAGTTGTGGATTGCGTGTTTCGGAGCTTGTCGGGCTGAAAATTTCCGATTTGCATCCCCAATCGGGTATTCTTAAAGTAACTGGTAAAGGGAACAAAGAGCGATTGGTGCCATTTCCAGGCAGCTTGAGTAGAATGATCGAAAGCTATCTTCAACACACTAGGAGTGAAGTGCCGCTCAAATATGGAGAAGAAGACATCGTGTTTCTAAACCGAAATGGCCGTCGACTTACACGTGTGATGGTATTTATTGTTGTGAAAAATCTTGCGCTTAAAGCGGGAATTCGAAAGAAAATATCACCGCACACATTTCGTCATTCTTTTGCTACATCTCTTGTAGAAGGCGGCGCCGACTTGCGTGCAGTGCAAGAAATGCTTGGCCACGAAAGCATCACGACCACCGAAATTTACACACATTTAGACCGAGATTATTTGAGACAAGTGATTCGAGATTTCCATCCTCGGTCTTAGCCGATAAAGGCTTGAAAATGTTCCCGCAGAAATATACACTTCCATTGAACCTATGCGTTTGCAATTCATAACCGAATCCAAAACGCACTATCATGGAAACGCAAAAGATTAAACCGGGAACACCAGGCTGGAACGATATTATTTTCGAAGGTCGGAACAAGAATTATGGTGCTTACACGCTTCGACGCGACTACGACAAAAGAGCAATCACAGGTTTTATATTTGCCGCTGGATTGCTGATTTTAATTACTGGGGCTGGAACAATTAAAGGTTGGTTAGGATTGGAAACTTTCGAATTAATCAATGCCCATGTGAATTCTGACCCTCGGGTAATGAAGGAAGTGATATTTGAAATTGAAACACCCAAATCAGGGAGCAAGAAAGAGAAGTCAGAGGCATCACCAGTAAACAACGAGAAGCAGAAGCCCATCAGTAGCGAATCGTTTCTCATAGCAGCTGCCGATTCAATGGAAGCAGGGCCTGATATTGTGGAAGATACAGCAGGTTTAAGCACTCCGGGTTCTCCAGGTCCAGGTAAAGGTCCCGATGGCCCGGGTAAACCGGGAGATGGAAGTGGGGGAGATGGTGATGGTGGCGGTACCGGAAACGACCGCAAAATTTTTGATATTCCTGAAATTATGCCCACTTTCCCTGGCGGAGAAACTGAACTCTTTAAATACCTCAAACGCAGTTTACGTTACCCTAAATTACCCCTCAATGAAGGCCGTGAAGCAGTTGTTTACGTAGCTTTTGTAGTAATGCCAAGCGGTGAAATTGGTGAAATTTCTATGTTAAATAAAAATGGTTTTGGGTTCGAAGAAGAGGTTGAACGTGTAGTGAGCAAAATGCCTACTTGGGAACCAGGAACAGTTGATGGGCAACCTGTAGCTGTTCGGTTTAAAATGCCAGTTCGGTTTACCCTCTCAAGATAATAAGTTCAATAGTGTCCTCAACTTGTGTGAAACAAAAAGCCCCCTGCAGTTTTGAAGGGGGCTTTTATTTTAAGCGTTAACTGTCGATTTAAAGACTTGATCGATTTTCTCTGCCAAGTGTTTGTCTTTTTCGGTGATCGTGTTTTCTTCATCATGTGTAAATAGAAAAATCTCTACCTTATTGTACACATTTCTGATCTCAGGATGATGGTTCACTCGCTCTGCAATCAAAGCTACCTTAGTGATGAAGGCAAATGCCTCTACAAAGTTCTTGAAAAGAAATTCTTTGTGAAGTTTCCCGTCTGTAGTATTCCACATAATTGGATATTTTAAGGAAAAGGGCAAATTTAGACCTTCCTGAATACCATGCATGTTAAAAATTGCTAATTTTATTCATGTTTTATTCAAGGTGTTCTCTAGCAATGCTGACCCGTCTATGCACACTTGTGTGTATGTTTCTAACATTGAAAGGCAACGCGCAACACACTTGTCAACAATCGAAATCCAGCTTCAAAGAAATATTGCAGATTAAATCAGGTCGAAACCAAGTTGACCAAGAAGATATTACTTATTTGGCGGCATTTTGGAACATCGATCCTGCTGTTCGTCAAATTTCTGGGTCGGTGAAATATTCCTTCACTGTTACTTCTGCAAGCTACGATTCATTCAGATTAGACCTCAGCGACAGTTTAGAAGTGATTGATGTTGTTCGACAAGGAACAAACATTCTGTTCAATCATTCGATGGAAAAGTTGTCGATTTCCCTTCCGGGGATGACTACCGGCGACACTGCTACCGTGCAGATTTTTTACCAAGGCGTGCCCAGCAATTCTGGGTTTGGCTCCTTTGTTACTGGAGTCACCAATGCTGGAGATCCTGTGATGTGGACCTTGTCGCAGCCCTTTGGAGCAAGCGATTGGTGGCCGGCTAAAGAGTCTTTTTCAGACAAGATCGATTCTTCCGATTACTTTATTTCTATCCCTCCGGGAAACAAAGCCGCTGGAGTCGGGAAGTTGGTAGAGGTGGATAGCAGCAGCTCTGTAGCACATATATACCATTGGAAGCACAGGTACCCTGTAGCGGCCTATCTGATCGCCACAGCCGTAACCAACTATGCTGAAATTCGCCGTGAAGTTCCCTTGCGCGATGGAAACCTTGAATTGCTCAATTACTGTTATCCAGCCCAGGTTGGTGAATGGGATTGGCAACAAACTGAGGTTATTGCGATGTTGCAATACTTCGACAGCCTTTTCACGCCTTACCCTTTCATGCTAGAAAAGTATGGTCATGCACAATTCGGATGGGGTGGAGGCATGGAACACCAAACGATGAGTTTCATGGCCGATCTTGGTCCGTGGTTAACTTCTCATGAGCTCGGGCACCAATGGTTTGGAGATGCAATTACCTGTTCTTCATGGAAAGACATTTGGCTCAATGAGGGTTTTGCAACCTATGTAACTGGGCTCTTTTTCGAAAGATTCAATCCGCCTGCATTTTACTATTGGAAGAAGAATGTGCGCGATGAAATTACTTCCCAGCCGGGCGGTTCTGTAATTGTGGATGATACCACATCGGTAAATCGAATTTTTGATGGTCGATTGAGTTATGCCAAAGGTGCTTTTGTATTGCACATGCTGAGAAATACGCTCGGTGAACAAGTGTTTTTTGAAGCCTTGAAGAGCTACTTGAATTCCCCTGATTTTCAATTTGGCTTTGTACAGACATCCGATTTTCAAGAATCTATCGAAAGCGCTTCAGGAGTAAATCTCGATACATTTTTTAACCAATGGATTATTAGCGAAGGGTACCCCAATATTGAGGTGAAATGGATGCCTACAGATGAAGGTCTTTACGTTCAACTATCTCAAACAGCAAGTATTGGGAATACTATCTTTTCTACCCAAGTGCCGCTAAGGTTGTTTGGTACTTCCGACAGTACAACAATCTTGTTGCCTTTAGATCAAGCCGAAGCTCACTTTTTGCTCAAGCCTGGATTTTCTGTAGGATCGATCGAAGTTGACCCCGAGTCCGATTGGCTGGCTCGTTACAATTTAACATTTTTAACAACTGAAGCTCCCCTTGAAGATCAAATTGGAATTTATCCCAACCCTGTTTCATCCGACTTCTATGTCAAATTTCCGAAAGGTCAATTGCCACTGAGTGTTTCAATGATTCAAGCTGACGGCAAAGATGTTGAAGTGGCTGTTTATATAGATAAGGATCTGGGAATATATAAGTTACGTTTAGTTGAGTCGACAGCCTCTGGCACATATTGGGTTCAACTTCGTTATCTCAACCAATCGATTAGCATTCCCATAGTGGTTGCCAACTAAGAACAATCTCTTTGGGTGATATATTTTTTTCGTTGATGTAAGATTAAATACTAATTTCGCATAAAAATAAAACCAATCTGCAATTAAAAATTATTATTTAGTTAGACTGATTTTTAGGTAACATTCTGAAAATCAAAACAGCATTATGAATCTTTATCTTAAGTTTATCAATTTGGGAATTTTAAAAATGAGCTAAGGCTCCAAGTTTTTAATGTGATAAGTTGAATGAAAATTGAAATAATTGCGAAATCGGCAATCTGTCTTACACCTCGAACGGAAAAATTGAAAACCTTATAAAAAAGAGGCCGTTATAAGTTCAAGTTCAAAAAGACCGAATGGAGTATATGTACCAAGTTTACAAACCACAAAAGCTAGCTGAATCAAACATTCAGAAGCGAAAAAACTCAAACCGAATGGAATCTACTTCCAGTTCGGTAAAATGCATTTTATTAAAACCTAATTCTATGAAAACAATTTCTACAAGTTCAAGCTTGGGTAATTTGTCGGCATCCATCAGATTAATGCTGTTGATGCTGTTGATGCTGTCTGGCTGGAATGCCTCGGCTCAAGTAACAAAAACCTCTGCCAGTGCTGGTAACTGGAGCACAATTACTTGGAGTCCCGCAGGTTTACCTGCAGCTGGAGACCATGTAATTATCGCCCACGCAGTTACAGCCAACGTTGCTATCTCTGTTGGAAACCTAACAGTGAATAGTGGTTCAACACTTACCATGTCGAATCAAAACGTAACTGCTGCAGGCAATACTATTATTAATGGTACACTTGCCGATAACAATGCGGCCGGTACAAATACCTTTTCAGGTAGCTTCACTGTAGGTGCAACTGGAAACTATACCACCACTTCAACTTCTCCCTTGGTTTTTGGCGGCAACATTTCCAATTCGGGTACATTTAATAGATCTGGTGCTGGTGCAATAACCTTCACAAACTCTTTGTCTATTGGTGGCTCGAATGTAATTGCACTCGGAGGCGGTACAGCAACTTTGGCTGCTGATGCGGTGGTTACAAACAATGGTTCGGTTACATTCTTAGGTACAATCAATGGAACGAACACTGGTTCAACCTGGATCAACGCTGCTAGTTCTAGCCTTGCTATTAATGGCACAACTCCAATGGCAACGGGTACTTTTGATGTATCGGCAACATCTAACAACGTTACTTACGGTGGTGCAAGTCAAACCATCAAATCAGCAACATACTTCAACATTGTGTTCGGAGGTAGTGGAACCAAAACGATTCCCGACATCATAGTTAATGGTAACTTCACTAGAAATGCAGGTAATTTAGCCTTTTCTGGATCATCAATCACCTTTGAGGGTTCGACCAATGCAAACCTCACCCTTACAAATCTAGCAGTTACCTTCCCCAATTTCGTAATCAACAAACCAGGCGCAGCGCTTTCGATCGTTCCTGGAGGCACAATTATCACCACCATGACTTCGCTATCAGTTTCTGATGGTGATTTGAATTTTGGTTCCACTAACACAACAGTTAGAGTGAATGGTACCCTTGCTGGTGCTGGAACAATCAACATGTCGGGCGCTGCTGGGCATGTCTTACGTTTATTCGGTACCAGCAATAATATTGCTTCTCTTTTAAGCACTTCCGGAACTGTTGAATATGCAGCAACTGGCGATCAGGAAGTTTTCAGCACGCCAAACTACCGTACACTTTTACTTTCAGGAAGTGGCATCAAATCACTTACTGGAAATGCTACAGTTAGTACTTTATTGAACTTGTCTTCAAATCTTTTATTGAGCCTTGGCAATTCCAATCTACGGTTAACTGCCAATGCAACACTCTCTGGAACATTCGGAACTTCCCGCTACATCGTTACAGATGCGAGCGGTGCTTTCATTAAGGAAGGTACTGCAACAGGCGACTTTACTACCGACATCCCTTCAGGTGTTTATCCTTTAGGGAATTCAGGTGGACTTTATACCCCTTTCACACTTTCGGCATTAACTGCTACCATTACAGGTACTGGTGCTATTTCTGTTCGTGCAGTGCCTACACGCCAGCCCAATGTGCCTTATTTTAACAATGCATTGATCAAATATTGGGACATCATCACCACGAACCTTTCTGGTATTTCTGCAAATGCATCTTTCCAATACCGTCCTTCTGAAGTAATTGGTAACGCCTTGTTATATCAACCACGCGTTTGGAATGGTACAGCTTTGACTACACCTGCAGGAGCTAGTTCAGCAGGTACAAATCCTGCTGCAACGACTGCAACTACTTTCCTTACGGGGCAATGGACTTCTCTCGATCCTGCAACAAGAACGACTTTGTATTCTTACCAATCTGGCGATTGGGCCGACCCAAACACATGGACAATCGATCCTTCAGGAAGTACCTTGTTAAATCCAATTGTACCAACTACAGGTGATCAAGTAATTATCCTTCCTGGTCGTAATGTTTTTACCACAATTTCTAGAACAATCGGTTCTATTGAAATCCAAAGCGGAGCGATCCTCGATTTAGGAACTTCAACAGGCCATAACTTCGGCGTTGTTAGTGGTGAAGGAACTTTAAGGATTTCTGCAGCAATTTCACCTGCGGCATTCCCAGTTGGAACTTTCACAGATTTCGTTTCTGCTACTGGTGGTTCTGTTGAGTATTATAATTTACCAGCAACATGTGTACTTCCAGCACAAAACACATACAACAACTTATCATTTACAAATTCAACTTCTGTTTCCTATACAGCTCAAGTAAACAATGGCTTAATCATCAATGGAAGCTTAAGTCTTTCAAGATCTGGTACAGGAGCATCTAACTTCGATTTTGGTACAGGCGGTGGACATACCTATACTGTATTCAAAGATGTTACGGTAGGTGCTGGTTGTCGCCATGGTATTGCTACTGCATCTACTTCTGGTTTCAACTATTACATTCATGGGAATTTGTTGGTTGATGGACAGTTGATCATGCAAAATGGTGCAGCTTACACAGGTACTTCTGGTAGAGCGCAAATCACTTTCCGCGGAGCAACCACAAACAATACTGCAACATTTAATTCTGGTTCTACGGCTACTCTCTATGACATTTATGTTAATAAGAATGATGGTTACGAAATGTACATTTCATCATCCTCATCAGCAACCGTAAATTTCTTCGGAAATGCATTTACAATTTTGCCAATTCGCGGTACCATGCGTCTTGGACCCAATCTGAATATTCCTCGCATGGGGAATGTCGGTAACTACGATTTGGGTAGTTCTTCCTTACTTCCAGTGCTTTGGATTGATGGGGCTATTGTTACAGATGGTGGTGTTGGTGGTGCTATTGTTCCTTACGGTACACTGAAAATCACTGCTGGATCCCTTACTTGTACAAATGGTCAACGTTCGGTGGTAATTCGCGAATCTGGTTTGTTCCAAATTGATGGAGGTACTGTAAACATGGGACTTTTCCGTACATCCAACCAAGTTTCAATTGGTGTCCACCGTGGGTCATTTGTGATGAACGGTGGAACATTAAATCTTGATGGTAACTCAAGTTTGTCGGGAGATTATGCAATTTTCTCGATGGCTTACGCCGACAATGGTTTTAGAATGAGTGGAGGTACAATCAACTTAACTCGACTTGGAGCAAATGGTGGTGGTTTCATGGTAGGTTCTTCGCCGCAAAACTATGAAGTAACAGGTGGAACTGTGAATATGAACATTACAGGAAATATTGGTTTCGATATCACTTCAAGAGCTCCACTTTTCAATTTAAATATTAACCGTCCTGTAACAGCAGGAACAGGTGTTGCACGTATTGCATTGATCAACTTCAATGATGGTACAGCGAATTCGATTCCAGCTTATCCTTTGGTTGTATTAAACAATTTAACCCTTGGAGGAACGCTTTCCACAACCTTGAATGCGAATGGAAACAATATCTCTGTTGCAGGTAATTTCTTGATCAATCCAACCGGAACTTTAACATCGGGTGCCAATACGTTGATCTTTAATGGAAATGCAGCTCAAACCTTCACGGTGAATGGGACTTTAACTGCTCCAGGTTTAAACAACCTAACAGTAAATAAAGGATCTTCTAGTACGCTTACCATTGCCGGTAGTGCAGCAACGATCGTCTCTGCAGGTGGCTTAAATCTACTTGCTGGAACATTAGATGATGGTGGGAAAAACCTCACCTTCGGTGGAAGTGTTGTTAACAATGCTACCCATACAGGAATTGGTAGAATCACAATAAATGGATCTACACCACAAACCATTGGAGGCAATGGAAATGGAGCATTCCAAAATCTTGAAATTGCTAGTACTTCTGGAGCAGTAGGTTCTGTTGCTGTTACAGCCACAAATACCCTCCGTGTAAATGGAAACTTGAATATTGCAACCGACCGCTTGTTGAACATTGGAATTTACCGTTTACGCTTACAAGCAGGATCGGCAATTTCTTCAACACCGGGAGCTTTTGGTAATAATAGATATATCCAAACTGCTGGTTTCCAGTCGGATGGTGGTATTGTTAAGACGTTTAACAGCATTTCTGCTTTTGTATTCCCGATGGGAACGGCAAGCAATAACTACACGCCTGCAACGATCCAGTTTACCTCGGTTCCTTCATCTTGGGGAACACTAAACTTGCGCCCTGTAACTGCTCGTCAGTTGTACGTAACCGATCCAGATTGCTTCCAATACTATTGGAAAGTGCGTGGAACAGGTTTCTCTGGAATTCCTGCCAACTCGGTGAATTTGACATTCAATTATGGTAATCTTCCCGACAATGCTACATACATCCCAGGTTACTACAACTACAGCGCGATTGGTTTCACAACCATCAACGATATCAATCAGGTAAATGAAACCAGCAACAATGTCTTGTTTAGTAATGTAAGTTATTTTGATGGCGACTTTACCGCTGGAGCACCGCCTGCATTTGGAATTGTTGTTCCTTATTACAGCCGTGCGAATGGTAACTGGAATACGCCAGCAACTTGGTCGAATACCGCATTCGGTGGGCCAGCTTCTGCAACCATTCCATCGGCATCAACACCAGTATTTATTGGTGATGGTCTTTCATTCTTCCACACAGTGAATGTAACCACCAACAATACCTCCTCTGGTTCCTTGATTATTGATGCAGGTTCAACCTTAAACGTAGGTTCAACCACTGGACATAATTTTGGGGCATTGCCTTTTGCTACTGCTGGTGGTGCTGGTAAAATTCAAATCTCATCTGCAACGCCGGTGGCAGAGTTTCCAGGTGGTGACTTCGGTATTTTCTTCACTGCTGAAGGTGGAACAACAGAATACTTCTCTTCTGGAACTAGTTTTTCAATTCCTTCGGTAACTGCTGCTCCAACGAACATGAATATCGTTAGCTACAGAAACCTGAGTGTTTCTCCTGGTGCTGCTACAACGATCACTTTGCCAAACACAGATTTGGAGATTTTCGAAAACATGTTGAATGGTGGTGCTGGTGTTACTCAAATGAATAATGTTGCTGCTAAAACCCTTACCATTCGTGGAAATCTAGATGTGAATGGTGGAACTTTGAGATACCGTTCTGGTGCGAATCAAAGCTTAGTTGTAGATAACAACATCAATGTTTCACTGTCTGGTGCATTTGATGTTGAAAATGCTGGAACTGCCGCACACAACATTACACTTACTGGTAACTTAACAAACAATGGTATCTTGGAATTTAACCAAGCCAGTAAGATCAATTTGAATTTTATCGGAAATGTGAATCGCTCGATTGCAGGTACAAATGGTTTAGCCTCAACTTCATTGAACAACGTAATTCTTAACAAAGGCGTTGGAAGCAGTGTGGTGCTAGATATAAACGTTGCCGGTGCTTTTTCTGCACCAACAAACAACTGGTTAACTTTAACAAATGGAACATTCCGTTTATCGAAGTCAGCAACTTTAACACTAACCGATCAGGCAGGAGTTTCTTTCTTGATTCCATCTTCATCTGCAATTGAATTGAACCATCCTGGCGCTGAATTAAATGTAGCCATGGGGAATTCGAATACTTCAGACCTTGTTTTAGGTGGCTCATTGAATTTGATTTCTGGAACGATGAATGTGGGTGACCAAATCAACAATACCCACAACGATATTGAGTACGCATCAACTGGAACCCCTTCGATTCAATTGGAAGGCTCTTCTATTTTGAACGTAAACGGACAAATCAGAAGAAGTGTATTGAACTTCCTTGGGTCATTGACTTACAGTCAGGTTGATAACTCTGTTGTGCTTGTTCGTGGAAAGAATCCAGGTTTAACCTTAAATACCAACCACCAACGTGCAAAGTTTGAAATTATGAATGAAGGAAGTTCGTTCACGATGGAAGACAACTCATTGTTGATCATCGACAGAAACGGTTTGGCAAGTGGTTCTTACGGAGATCTTTATTTGTATCCTGAAACATCTGTAATTACTGGAGGTGAAATTCGTGTGGGAACATCTGGAACTCCTTCATCAGAAGGTTTGTTTTTAGCGAGCATCCAACCAAGTGTTTGGACTCTAACGGTTGATGGTACAGTTACTCCGAAAACACTGCAACTTGTGAGCAATCCACTTACTGTTGCAAAAGATCTAGATATTTTTGGAAACTCAATCTTCAATGCCAATGGTTTAAATGTAACCATCGGTGGAAATTTGATCAATCAAAACCCTATCAATACCACAGGTTTAGCAGTGGGAGGTTACAGAGTTGTTTCACCTAATCAAGTAACTACATTGAATGGAGCACTAGAATCTCAATCGATTGTAGGTACATCAGGTAACCTAACAAATTTTGCTAATCTTGTGATCGACAATACATTCACAGGTGGTGAGGTAGCTGTTGCGCCTAATTCAAATATCCGTGTTAACGGAAACTTGTTTGTAACTGGAGGTAATATGAACTTGGTGGCAAATACTGCTACTGTTGCAGGTAATGTTACCAATAACAACGAGATTATCACAACTGGTGCTGGAAATCTTATCCTTGCTGGTACAGCGGGTCAGGATATTTTGGGTGATGGAACTGGAATCTTTGGTTCGTTGCGTTTGAACAACGCTGCTGGTGCTGAAGTAAAAGCACCAATCACAGTTGGAGGTACTTTGAATCTTCAAACTGGATTGTTCTACATCAACAACCATGAGCTCACCATTGCAGAAACCGGCACTATCACTGGAACTTTCGGTGCTAATGTGATGGTTCGTACGAACGGTGTATTAAGTGATGGAGGGATTCGTAAATTGTATCCTGCAAGTGCGCATGATTTCACTTTCCCATTCGGTGTTACTTTGAAGTATTCACCTGCGAGAATTAACGTGACTTCAAATTCGGTTGCTGGTTCTGTAACGATTCGTCCTGTAAATACCCGTCACCCAGCGACTACCGATCCATTGGATAAGGAACTTACTTACTATTGGAATGTGTCTTCTACAGGATTCAATCCGTCAACAACACTAAATCACACATATACATACATTCAAGCAGATGCTTTGAACGGTGTAGAGGCAAGTTATGTGGGCGGTCGTTATTTCAATAACATTTGGGTTCCTCAATTTGGAGTTGCAGGTTCGGTGAATTCTGCTTCTAACACGATCAGCCTAAATGGTGTGAATTATTTCAATGGTGACGTAACCGCAGGTGAATCATCTGAATTTGATCAACTATTGGTGTTCTACAGCCGTGTAACCAATGGCGATTGGACAACACCATCTTCTTGGTCTATTGACCCAATTCTTCAGCATACAGGAGCTCCTGCTGCAACAGCTCCATCATTTAATTCTGTGGTAATTCAAGCTGGTCATACGATCAATGTTATCAGCAATGGAGTAAACGCTCCAACGGCAGAAATCAATGGAACCTTGAACTTGAATAGTACAATTGGCCACAACTTAGGTGCAGTAACCGGAACAGGAACATTGAGAATGACGCCAACAGTATCGGCTCAGTTCATTTTCCCAGGAGGTAACTTCTCTTCTTTTGTAAATGCAACAGGTGGTTCGGTTGAATACAACTCAGCTGCTGTTGCGGCCATGCCATCTCAATCAACTTACAACAACCTTATTTTTACAGGTGCTGGTTCTAAGTCGATGCCTTCAACCGACATTCTCATCAACGGTGATCTTACGATTACCGCAGGAAGTTTTGGTAACGTAACGAACCGCAACATCAACTTGCGTGGTAATTTTGTGAACACTCCAGGTGTTACTGGCTTTGCTGCAGGAACTGGTGTCTTCAGCTTAACTGGTGGTGCACAATCAATCTCTGGTGCAACGCAATTTGGTCGCTTAACGCTCAATGGAGCAGGCGTAAAAACACTGAATTCATCTATCAGTGTGGGCACTCAGCTTACACTGACCTCTGGAATCATTGAAACTGGTGCGAATGTATTGTCGGTGAGTACTTCTACCACAGTTTCTGGTGGATCTGCCGCTTCACACATCAATGGTAACCTTCAGAAGGTTATTGGAGCAGCTACAACATCTAAAACCTTCGAAATTGGTGATGGTGTTCGTTATTCTCCAGTTACCATCAGCTATGCCGGAAGTACAAACAATGGTGGAACTGTAACTGCTATTGCATTCTCTGGAGATCATCCAAACCTTGCAAGTTCATTGTTAGATCCAAACAAGTCGGTTAACCGTTATTACAGTATTTCATCTGTTGGTGTGGTTGGCTTTACAAGTGCAAATCTTACTTTCGCATTTAATGCAGCAGACCTCGACGGCGGTGCTAACACAAGCAATTTCTCCGTTGGTCGTTACAGTGGATCATGGTCGCTTCCGACAGTTGGAGTTAGAACAGCTACATCGACTCAAATTGTTGGTTTAACAACATTTGGAGATTTCCAAGTGGCTGAAGAGTACATTGGAGCAATTACTTGGAATGGTTCTGTTAGTTCAGACTGGAACAATACAGCCAACTGGACGCCAAACATGGTTCCAACAGCTTCTGATGATATCATTATCAATACAGGCCTTTTCCAACCATCTTTCTTATCGCCAGGCAACGGTCTTTGCAAAGACATTACTTTCAATGCTGGAACTGGATTTACAGTGCCGAGCGGTTATTCTTTAACTGTTAATGGAAACTGGGCTGGAAGCAATACTACCGTTCTTGGTTCAGGAACAGTAAATTTCACTTCTCCAACTGCAGTTCATACTGGAACCACTTCGTTTGGATGTGTTCTTTCGGTTGCTACTGGTGGTAATTTAACCACTTCGGATGGAATCACGATCTTGAACAACGGATCATTGATGCATGGAACTGGCACTGCTGGTGCTGGTGGAAATGTTTCAGGAAATGTGACTGTGCGCAGATCAGGTAATCCAACTGCAAACAACTATAACTACTGGTCATCTCCAATTGTGAATGGAGGAGTTGCTTCACTTGGACAAAACCGTTACTTCTACAATCCTGTAGCAGCTACAGGTTCTGATGAAGTTGGTTTGTTGGGTGGATGGATTAACGCTACAGGAACAATGACTGTTGGCCGTGGTTACATTTCAACAGGTCAAGGCAATGCGGCTTTCACTGGAACTGCCAACCAAGGTCCAATCACTTATGGTCCTACAGCTGTTGGTGCATTCACTTCGTTTAACTTGATTGGTAATCCTTACCCAAGTGCGATTTCTGCTCCTGCTTTTGTAGCTGCAAATCCAAGTATTGCAGGTTCTGCTTTGTATTTCTGGGATGATGATGGATCTGCAGGTTCAGATTACGATGCGGCTACCGATTATGCAGTATGGAACAACCTAGGGTTTGTATCTGGACCGAACAGTGGAACACCATTCAATGGAAACATTGCTTCTTGTCAAGGTTTCTTTATCGAGTCTACCACAAGCACCAACATTCAGTTCAACAATGCGATGCGTACCACTGCGAACAGCTCGTTCTTCGATCAGAACAACATCGAACGTTTGTGGATCAGTGTAACAACTGAAGCTAACGACTACAATGAAACTTTGCTAGCATTTAAAGCGGATGCGACTGATGGAATTGATCCTCAGTATGACGCCAAAAAACTAAAAGGAAATGCACATATTTCATTGTATTCTCGTGCAGAAGGAAGCGATTTGGCTATCCAAGCAATACCTTCACTTTCTGCAGACAAAGTAGTTCCACTTGGAATTGATGCAGATGCGAATGGCGCACAAACCATCCGTTTGAAGCATGTCGACAACATGGATGCAACTTCTCAGATCATTCTTGAAGATACCAAATTGGGTGTGTTCCAGAACTTGAGAAACAATCCGGTTTACAACTACACGTTCGATAAAGATGCTGATGGACAGCGTTTCAGACTGCACTTTAAAGCAGGTGTTTATATGAGTGCTAATACCGAAAGTTGTGTGCAGAATGATGGTAGCATTATCATCAATAGTTCTTCAGCTACAACTTGGACTTACAACGTAACGAATAGCGATGGTTTGTCGATTGCGAGCAATGAATCTTTCACTGGAACAACGCAAATCAACAATCTTAGTGGAGGTAATTACTTCGTGATGTTGACCAATAACTTTGGCACTGTGCTTCAGCAAACGGTTACGATTCCATCAGGAATGCCTGTAACAGCTGCGATCAGTTCATCAGAAACGACCACTGAAGTTTCTTCGACACCAATTCATTTCCATGCAAATGTGAATGGAGCTGTTGATTATACTTGGGATTTCGGTGATGGTACCATCGTAACTGGAACCACTGATCCAAGCCACGTTTACACAGAGCCAGGTGTTTACACGGTAACCTTCATTGCTTCAAACTCAAATTGTATGGAAGTGAAAACGCTCCAGATCAATGTGAAGGCGAATACAACTGGAGTTGTTGATGTGAATAAGCAAACCTTCAACATCTACCCGAATCCAGCGAAGTCGATTGCGATGATTCAATTGAACATGCCAGAACGTGAACTTTCTATGTCGCTCAACATTCTAGATGCAGCAGGAAAGTTGATCATGTCGAGAACTTATGAAGGTGTCGATAAAAAGACAACCATTGAAGTTGACATTGCAGATCTTCCAGCAGGTGTTTATCAAATGTTGCTTAACGGCAATAAGTTTAGCACTGCAGCTCGATTGACAAAAGTGGATTAAAAGATCTAATCAAAGCTGAAAAGCGCTCCGGAGATGATTCTTCGGAGCGCTTTTATTTTAGTGATGTTTGGATGTTTATCTGCAAGGATGACTTGCTTGCAGACAATCGAATTACTTGTGAGCGGCAGCGATTGAGGCATGTAGCGCCCGAAGGGACTACAGCCGAAAGCGCGGTTATGCCGCCAAAATCAATGGATCGGATTTACAACTAGCTGCGACTTTTGGAAAGCAGAAGGTTTGAAGCAGTATTCTCAATTAGAATTTCCGAACGTATTCATCTAATGAAACATCCTCGTTGAGCGATAGTTTCTTTATTAGCAGCTACCATCTTTGGCTAATAATTCAAGGGCGATTTGATTTTTAAGCCTACTTATTTTGAAACCAAGCGTCTAATTGATCGCTATCGATGGTTTTACTTCCAGTAAATGTATCAACCATCTTTCCCTTACCATCCATTACATAAGTTGTAGGAAGGGTATGAATGCCGTATGCTTTAAACGGCTTTGGGAGTTTGTACAAAGGATACTGAAGCTCTTCAAATTGAGCGAAGGGTTCCAAGGTCGAAAGATCTTCATCGCTCAATAAAATCAAGTCGATTTTGCGTTTTTCGAATTCCAATTTGAGTTTTACCAGTTTCGGCAATTCCTTTCTGCAGTCGATGCACCAAGTGGCGAAGAACTTGATGATCCTCGGCTTGCCGGTGTTGTTTTGCAAATTGAATGTTTTCCCATCCAAAGTTTGAACGCTCACTGCATCGAACAATAATTCTGGAGCAACGCGGTACTTTCTATATTGATAGAGGCCTGCGCCGACCAAAAGCAGCAGCAGGACAAAAGAAACTAATCTTCGGTTTCTCATCACTTTTGCAATGAAATCAGACTGTCGCGAATGATTCCAATACAAGTTTTCATTTGTTCTTCGTTGATCACCAATGGAGGAGCAAAGCGGATGATATTTCCGTGTGTGGGTTTTGCCAACAAACCATTTTCCATCATACGCACGCAGATTTCCCAAGCAGTAACGCCATCACTTTCATCAATAACAATGGCATTGAGCAAGCCTTTTCCACGAACCAATTTAATTTTTGGATGGTTGAGGTTTCTTAAGCCTTCCCGAAGGATTTTGCCCAATTTTTCAGCATTTTCAGCAAGCGCTTCATCTTTTACCACCTCGAGTGCTGCTTTGGCAATATGACAAGCCATTGGATTGCCACCGAAAGTGGATCCGTGTTCGCCTGGTTTGATGCACAACATGATTTCGTCGTTCGCCAACACTGCCGAAACAGGATAAGCTCCACCTGAAAGCGCTTTCCCTAAAATCAGGATGTCTGCTTTCACGTTTTCGTGGTCAATGGCGAGTAATTTCCCGGTACGTGCGATGCCTGTTTGGATTTCATCGGCAATAAAAAGTACGTTGTGCGACTTACAGAGTGCCGCAGCTCCAGAAAGAAATCCTTCATCAGGCACATTCACACCAGCTTCGCCTTGAATAGGTTCAACCAGCATGCCTGCAACATGAGGATCTTTTAAAGCTTCCTCTAATGCAGCTAGATCGTTGTACGGAATAACGTGAAATCCTGGAGTGAATGGTCCGAAGTTATTTCTAGAATCTGGATCTGTGGAAGCTGAAACGATGGAAATGGTTCTGCCGTGGAAATTTTCTCCACACACCAAAATTTTCGCTTGGTCTGCCGGAATTCCTTTCACTTGATAAGCCCATTTGCGGCAAAGTTTCAGAGCTGTTTCAACACCTTCAGCACCTGTGTTCATTGGAAGAACACGGTCGAAACCGAAATACGAAGTGATGTATTGTGAAAATTCTGCAAACTCGCGGTTATGAAATGCTCTTGAAGTGAGTGTGATTCGTTGTGCTTGGTCCATCATGGCTCCAACGATTCTCGGATGGCAATGGCCTTGGTTTACAGCCGAATAAGCAGAAAGGAAGTCGTGGTATCTTTTGCCTTCCACGTCCCAAACATAGATGCCTTCTCCGCGCTCAAGCACTACCGGCAAAGGATGATAATTGTGTGCGCTGTATTCTTCTTCCAGGTGAATGAATTCCTGGTTACTTTTTAACGTAATGGTTTCACTGTGCGCGGTTCTCATGCCTTAATACCGTTTTATTTTGTTTGCAAAGGTAGCGTTTTGCCCTTTATCCTTACTTTTTCAGCAAATTGCGCTCGATTTCAAATTCCATTATGAAACACACCAAACCAGCACAGGTTTATCAAAATCTCGAAATTACAGCTCTTTCTTCTGATGGGCGCGGCATTGCCAAGCTCGAAGGGATGGTTGTTTTTGTTGAAGGCGCCATCACAGGCGATATTGTTGATGCACAAGTTACCCGCAAAAAAAGTGGTTACCGTGAAGCCCGACCGATTCTTTTTCATCAACGAAGTGAAAAAAGAATTGATCCAACATGCAGTCATTTCGGTGTTTGTGGGGGATGCACTTGGCAAAGTATAAGTTATGCTGAACAGCTACTTCACAAGCAGCAAACTGTTACCGACGCGCTTCGAAGGATTGGCAAGATGGAGCTTCCGGAAATTGATGCAATCATGGGTGCTCCGCAAGATTTTCATTACCGCAATAAATTGGAATTTACGTTTTCTGCAAGCCGCTGGTTAACGGTTGAAGAAATTGCTTCTTCCGACGATTTTACCGATCGACGGGCTTTGGGTTTTCATATTCCTGGCAGGTTCGACAAGATTCTCAACATTGATAGATGTTATTTGCAAGATGAGACATCAAACCGTATTCGATTGTTTGTGAGAGATTTCTCCTTAAAAGCGGGGATGGATTTTTACCATCCGATCAAGCAGGAAGGATACTTGAGAAATATGATCCTCCGCAATACAATAGCCGGGGAGTGGATGGTGGTTATTTCGGCCACACGGGCTGATGATCAATTGATGGAGCTTTTGGAAGCAGTGAAACAGAATTTTCCAGAAATCACTTCGTTGATGTACACGGTAAACACGAAGAAGAACGATGTCTGGTACGATTTGGACATTCAGTTATACAGCGGACTTCCTTATTTAGAGGAACGCATGGAAGATTTGCGGTTCAGAATCGGACCGAAATCATTTTACCAAACCAATCCAGTTCAAGCAGAGCGTTTGTATGGGAAGGTTCGTGAGTTGGCCGGGTTAACCGGGGAAGAGAACGTTTACGATTTGTACACCGGCACTGGCACAATTGCGCTTTTCTTGTCAAAGTCGGCTAAACATGTTACCGGCGTCGAATACGTGGATGCTGCGGTGGAAGATGCAAAGATGAATGCTGTGGAAAATGGCGTTTCGAACGTGTCGTTTTTTGCGGGCGACATGAAAGATGTCTTGGTGGAAGATTTCTTCACCCAGCACGGCAAGCCGGATGTGATTATCACCGATCCTCCACGTGCTGGAATGCATGCAGATGTAGTGAAACGTATCGTGGAAAGTGGAGCTCAGCGTGTTGTGTATGTGAGTTGTAATCCATCCACACAAGCACGCGATTTGGCATTGATGGATGAAGTGTACCAGGTGATGGTGGTTCAACCGGTGGATATGTTTCCCCAAACAACGCATGTGGAGAATATCGTAATGCTTGAGCGGAGATGATCGAGGAAATCAAGAAAGATCCTCGGTCGTTTTGGAATAACCGATACCAATCGGGCGAAACAGCTTGGGATATTGGTTATCCATCACCGCCACTAAAGGAATATTTGGACCAGATAAACGATAAATCGCTGCGGATATTAATCCCCGGAGCGGGCAATGCCTGGGAAGCCGAATATGCTTGGAAGCAAGGATTTAGTAGGGTAGAAGTAGTGGATATTGCGCCTGAAGCCATTGCTGCTTTCCGCAAGCGCGTTCCTGATTTTCCTGAAGCACAATTGCATTTGCTCGATTTCTTCACCTTGAACAGGGAGTACGATTTGGTGATCGAGCAAACCTTCTTTTGTGCGTTAGATCCCGATTTGAGACAATCTTATGTCGAAAAAATGCACGAGATTTTGGTTCCGGGCGGGAAATTGGTGGGTGTGCTTTTCGATGAACCGATGAATAGTGAAAGGCCCCCTTTTGGTGGGCATTCGAAAGAGTACATGACCATGTTTTCTTCCTTTTTCAGAGAAGTAAACATTGCTCCGTGTTACAATTCAATCCAACCGAGGGCAGGAAGAGAAGTTTTCGTAAAACTTAAGAAGTAGCTTCGTTGCTGAAGAACACTTTGTAGTAATTCAAGCTTTTTTCCTCATCGTAACCGCGCTCGATCATGTTGCGATTTCCATGAATGTAAATGTGGAAATTCTTGTCGAGTTTTAGCACACTCTTGAACATTCCTGAGTGTTTTTTCACAGCTTGCTGGTTGATGTCGAAAGCTTCGGTGATGCTATGTTCGTCGTCGTTTTCTGCATTGCTATCCGCTGTGAAGCGCTTGAAAGAATCGATTACTTCAGGTGCTTGAATCACTTCATTGGCGAATTGATCCAGTTCGAAACGGTCTTTTTCTTTGAAGAATTTCGAAGATCGATTCAACATCGCAATCTGATCGGCAGGATTAACTTGGAAATCTTCAGGGAACTGTTCCTTCACGAATTGGCGCGTGAGGTTCATGTATTGCTGTGTGAAATGGTAGCTGTCTTCCATCGTTTCTAGATCGAGGAATGCATCAGTCCAATATTGTGCTTCAGCAGCATTGCCGTTGGTTTTGTCGACCACTAAAACTTGGTAGCCATCGAGCGGATTTGCTGAAAAGATCAAGCATGCTTTATCAACTCTGTCGAGGCGGTATCCTTGTGAAAGAATTGCATCGCTTGTGGCGCCTTGCCATTCAACTTGCATAAAGTTGTCTTCATGCTCAGCTTTTAGGAGAACTATTACATCGTGCAGGTCGTTGTTCAGGTTCACTTGACTAAGGCGTGCAACGAAAAGATCACCGGGAAGAATTTTCGGGTGTGTGCTTACTTCGTAAAGGTGCTTTGCAATTTCAGCAGAAGCCTCTTCAAAAGGCATGGTTTCCTCAAAAATGGCTTTACAGGCGTTATATACTGGGTTTGCTGAAGGGTTGAATTTGTAGAATCCTTCAGAACGGAACGAATGCATGAGGTAACGAACGAAAAGTTCCTGATGTTCTTCGCTTACTTCCGTAACGGCAGCTGCGAGTTGTAAAGGTTCTTCGTTGGATGGGTTTCCTGCAAAGTGAATGATGATTTTTTCGAGAATGGTGCCTTGGTAACTTAACATGGCTGCAAGGTAAGAAAACTGATTCCTCGATATTCTATTGTTAATAAACAGTGAAGAAATCGATCGGCTAGAATTTTCTGGAAACCGAAGTAGATACGATTCTAGGGCTTAGTTCACAGGTGTTTAACCATGATGAAATCGTTCATGAAATAACCATCTCCGATGTCAAAGTCGGCAACGGATTCAATAACGAATCCCATTTTGAAATAGAAATTGATGGCTTTGTAGTTCTGACGGTTGACTTGCAGGCGGATTTCATCCAAATTTTGAAATTGCTGAAGTAGCGCGTCGAATGCTAATTTGCCAAGTCCAGTTCTACGGGTTTCTGATTGAATATAGAATTTATTAATGAAGCCTTTGTGAGGATTTTTTGGGTCGATTTCGATGGATAGAAAACCTGGGCAAGAAGAATCAGTATGAATGAGAAAAAACTCCTGTGGGCCTTGTGAAATCTGCTTATGTAGTTCATCGAATGAATACATTCTATTGAGCATGTATTTCACTTGTTCGTCTCCAATAATTGGAGGATAATGTTCCCACCAGATTATCTCAGCAAGTTGATGGATAATTTCAATGTCAGAAATTTGGGCTCGAATGAGTTGTATTGGTGCTTCCTGCATGCGCCAAAAATAGCGTTTTGATTTGTGTAAAGAAGATTGAAATTATCTTTCTTCCACCCATTTTCGGAAATCTGCTGCTTTGTCTTTACTAATTTGAATTTGCATTTTGCTTGGCATATCTAAAGTTAGGATGATTTTCCCCATGTAATCGGTTTCGAATTTTGCAATTTGATCACCCAAAATTAGGAATTGCCTATTGGCTCTATAGAACGTTGCAGGATCTATTAAATCTTGAATCTCATCTAACGACCGAAACTCTGTAACATATTGACGACCATCTTTGGTGGTTAAGAAAATGATTTCCTCTTTTTGAAAATATGCAATTTCACTAGTAGGCAAAGGAATGATGGATTTTCCGCTGTAAACCATGAATCTAGTTTTGTATGTGCCAACAGTGCTTTTCCCTTGCAACATTTGAAGCATTTGTTGCTGAAAGCTTGCATCAAGATATTTCTCTTTCAGTAAATGGAACTTTTCAAATGCTCTTTTAAGTTCCTCTTCATCTATCGGTTTTAGCAAATAATCTATGCTGTTTAAGCGGAATGCTTTAAGTGCGTATTCGTCGAACGCAGTCGTGAAAATAACTGGAGTTTTCGGATTTAGCTTTTCGAGTGCATTGAAGCTCACGCCATCGCTAAGTTGGATGTCGGCCAGAACCAAATCGGGAGCTTGGTTTTGTTCAAGCCATGCAATCGTTTCCCTCACACTCGCCATTGGACCGATAATTTCAGCTTGAGGTTCAAGCTGTTTGATCAATACAATAAGTCCTTTGGCAATTAGGATTTCATCTTCAAGAATGAGAATTTTCATGGAAGGAATTTTTACAGCAATGGAAGTAATACAATAAACTTTTGACCTTCGGATCCGGCAAACATTGGTTCGTCCGAAAGATATGAATACAAATTTCTGAGTTGTTTCAAACCTTCTCCATTGCTTTCATCGAGACTGTTTCGCAATTGAATATTGTTTTCAACTATTAATTTGTTTCCTGTCGCTTTGATTTCGATAATTAATGGTTTTTCGGTATGGATTTCATTGTGTTTAATTGCATTGTCAATCAACATTTGAAGCGTAACATTGACTAGCTTTTTATCCAATAAATCCTCATTAATGATGATATTTATTTGCAAGGAGTTTTCATATCTGATGCGAAGAATTTCTTGGTAATTTTTCAAGAAATCTATTTCAGTTTGTAGGGTAACCAATTCATTTTCCTTGTGTTGCATTACATATCTGTAAACCTTCGCCAAATGTCCTACATATTGGGCAGCGAGAGAAGAATCTGTGCGTATTAATCCTTGTAAAGAAGAGAACGAATTAAATAAAAAATGTGGATTTACTTGATTTTTGAGGTGATGGTATTGAAGCAGTGTTTTTTCTTTTTCGAGAAGTTCATTTCTGGTAAGACTTTCTTTCCAACGTTTGATGATATAATTACTAATAACAGCTAAATTTACAGTCAAGGCCATGAAAATGTCTGCAACAAACATGATGGCTCTTTCGAGTTTCCCAATTTTAAATTGTAAATTTTCTTCAATAAAAACTCCTCCAGTAAATCTTATCCCAACAATTAATATTACACCAAGTAATGTCTGAATCAGGATTCGTAATGCAGGATTTTTATCGAATGGAATATATTTATCTAAGTGTTGATTAATGTTTGCAAAGAAGGTCCAAACAAATACTATTATCGTTGTTGTAACAAAGAATAGTAGGACATTTGTTTCTAACTCTAATTTGGGAACGAAATGTTTACCTCGCATGTAAAATCCGAATGAGGAAAAAACAAGAGCAAAGACTATTCGAGGTAGATAGCGATTCAGCTTACCCATTAGTTGATGATTTTACCGTCTTCCATTTCAATGGTTCTATCGGTTTGTTTGGCGAAATCATGATCGTGTGTAACTGTGATAATTGTTTGGTGATTTTCTACAGCCAACTTTTTAAGAATATCGAGTACAATCATCGAATTTTGTTTGTCGAGGTTTCCAGTAGGTTCATCACCCATAATTACTGCAGGGTCATTGATGAGTGCTCTCGCAATTGCAACACGTTGCTGTTGGCCTCCAGATAGTTTCCCTGCCGATTTTAAAGCATATTCATCCATGCCAACAAGTTTCAATTTTTCAATGGCTCTATGTTCTATTTCGTCTTTATTGAATTTCGATAACTTTAAAGCAGGCAGCATCACATTTTCTAGTACCGAAAATTCTGGTAAAAGAAAGTGAAATTGAAATACAAATCCCAAGTGGTTGTTTCTAAAACGCGATAATTCATCTTGCCCTTTTCCTGTCACATTTTCCCCGTTGAGTATCAGGCTTCCTTCATAGTCTGTATCCATTGTGGATAGGATATAAAGTAAAGTTGATTTTCCACAGCCTGATTTTCCAACCAGCGAAACAAACTCACCTTTATTTACTTCGAAATACAAGTCTTTCAACACCTTAAATGTAGTAGGTTCATGAAAGTATTTAGTAATATTTTTTGCTGAAATTGAAATCATTGTTCAAAGTAATTAGATTATCCACGAATAATAGCAACTGGATCTATTTTTGAGGCTTTCTTAGAAGGGAAATATCCAGCAAATAATGTGGTGAGGAATCCAAAGAAAATAGCCATTCCGTAGTGCTTTATATTGTAAGTAACTGGGAATGTTTCAAGTTTAATTAATTCTCTAGCTGGAAAAGGAATTTGATCGATTCCATAGCTAATTCCAGCGCCTAAAATCACACCAATCATAGCTCCAGAAATTCCGATAATTACACTTTGAAAAAGGAAAATGCTTACGATGTCTTTACTTTCAAATCCGGTAGCTTTAAGGATGGCAATGTCGCGCATTTTGTTTACTACAGTCATATTCATGATGTTGTAAATCCCAAAACCAGCAACAACTAACATGGTAATTGCCACAACATATGTTAAAGTATTTCTGATGACTTCTCCCGCTAGGATTGATGCATTAGCTTCCTGCCAATCTTCCGCTTTGTAGCCAAACATCGTTTCAAATTGTTTGGTTAATTGCTGAGATTTATTGTAATCCTTTAATTTGATATTGATATCAGTGAAATAATTTGCTGGTTTACCTAATATCTTTTGCGCTGTTTGGATCGATACATAACATCTTGTTTCATCAATCAATGTCATTCCGAACGAAAAAGTACCCACCACTTTTAACATGAATGAACCTCCTGATGGAGCTGAAAGGTTTACTCGGTCTCCAACATTCACATTGAGCTTCTTTGCTAGATTTTCGCCCAATAAAATTCCTTCTCTGTTGGTGAGCATTTTTTCAATGGAGCCGGTTTCCATTTTATCGTACAATTTGTACATTTCATTTTCAGTTTCAATGTCTATACCGAGCATTGTACCTGAGAATTGAAGTGGTCCGTTGTTGAAAAATACCTGACTGCTCAGTGAGGGTGAAACCTGTGAAACTTCAGGCATTAATTTAATTTCACCTACTATTTTTTGCCCATTGCGAATTTTAGTTTGTTCTAATTTGGGTCGTTGATGGTGCACTTTAATCCATGTTTTACTGGTGTCGTAAACTGTTGAAGCGAGAGCCGGTCTTTCGATTTTTACAGGATTGTAGATGTGTACATGTGGAGAGCCATCTAAAGCTAAATCCATCAAGTAATCATTCACTCCCGACATGAATGAAATCATCACGATAAACATCGAAATACCAAACGTTACCCCTAACATGGCAACCAATGTTTGGCGCTTTTTTGCCATAAGATGAACCCAGGCAATGCGCAAAGAGAGAGAGAATGCCTTCATTATTTGATAAGTTCGTCGGTTTCTAGAATACCTTTTCGAATCTCCACAAATGAAAGGTCCGAAACCCCAGTTTCAACTTTAACTTTCATTTCTTTTCCATCACGCTTAATTGCAACAGAATCTCCAGCCAGCAGGCTTTTTCTAGGAATTGTGAGAATATTCTTAGCTTCTTTAATAAGAATATTGGCTTCTATATTTAAACCATACAAATCAACCGGTGGAATTTCGTCGAAGTTAGCATCCACTCTGAAAGATTGTTCTGCCTTATTGAGTTTTGGGTATATTTTCTTCACTGTGGCAAGAAGAGTTTTCCCTGGAAGTGCATCCAATTGAATGTAAACCTTTTGACCCACTTTTACCAAAGCCAAATCAGCTTCATCGATACTAAGTCTTGCTACTGGTTTATTTCCCGATCCGATTAAGGCGATAGCTTCATTCTGATGGATATAATCGCCAGTTTGCTTATATATTTCAAATACTCTTCCATTGATGGCGCTTTTAATCGAACCGTCGCCGAAGTTGTTAATTGCTTGATTGAAACGATTTCGAGCATTGGCTAATTCCACTTCTAATGTTCTTTTTTGAGCATTTAATTGATCGAGTGCTGACTGCTCATCGCGTTGAGATGTTTCGGATTGAAGCTTAATTCGATCGTATTCAGATTGCGATACAGCACCCGTTTTCACTAAACCATTGTAGCGACTGAGATTTATGCTGTCGTTTGTAGCTTTAGATTTTGCATTTAGATATTTCTGTTCTAATTGCGCTAAAAATGGACTTCCTTTCCCTAAATTTTCTTCTGCAATTCCTAAAGCTAAAGTGGTTGCTTGTGTTTCGCTTTTCCGATTCGGTCCTCCAATCAAGAACATTATATCGCCAGCATCAAGAGTGTCTCCTTCATTAATTAGCACTTGCTCTAAAAAGCCTGTTACATTTGAAAATACCTTGTATTCGTCTTCAGGGTAAATATTCCCAGAGGCATAAACTACCTCTGCTAAATCTCTTTTGGTAGGCAAATCTTCCTTTTCCTGGTTTCCACAGGATGCGAAAGACAAGATGCTGATAGTTAATGCGATGATAGAGTTGTTGCGGATCATGTCATATTATTTTCGACGCAAAAGTGCTTTGAAAAGATACGCTCCACAAACCACGAGCAACGAAGCCGAATTAGCTGCAGCGAAATCGACTTTCAGGAAGAATGCTTCATTGAAGTTCAAATTTCCACACGGATAAAGTACTTCAAGATTATTCTAAATTTGGAGCGATGGAAAAATCCGACCGCAAGTCAGAAATTCTAAGTGTAGCTGCCCGATTGTTCCGCGAACGTGGTTACAGTGCTGTGTCAATGCGCGATATAGCTCAGGAAATGGATATGAAAGCTGCAAGTTTGTACAACCACATCACCTCAAAACAGCAAATACTTGTTTCGATCGTTATTCGAATTGCAGAGGAATTTACTGTTGGGATGGAGCGAATTTCAAGTTCTGGTGATTCAGCCATTCATCAATTGGAACAATTAATCGACCTGCACATTGAGCTTACCTTGCACGATCCTTCAGTGATTGCGTGCTTGAACAATGATTGGATGCATCTCACGGATTCAGATTTAAAGTATTTTCTCAAGATGCGCGACAAGTACGAGGAAGGCTTTAAAGCAATCTTAAAACGCGGGATGACCAACGGAGAAATTGCAAACGTGAATCTAGAAGTGATCATGTTTGCACTCCTGTCTACCCTACGGACTTTTTACTTGTGGTATGGAAGAAAGAAGTTGCTTTCGGGTGATGAGTTGAAGGTTCAGATGAAACGTGTACTACTCAATGGTATCATAACATCTACCTAGCACAGAATTTTTTTATTGATGCTTTGATATTCAGAATATTGTTTAAATTTGCTCTACAAACTAACATTTGTTAGTTTGAGTTGTTGTAATCATATATGGCCAAGTTTTTCTCTTTAACAGTTGCAGATATCTATAAGGAAACAGCAGATTGTGCAGTGGTAACATTCGATGTTCCAGCCGACATTCAGCCTGATTTTCAATTTAAGCAAGGGCAGTATCTTACGTTACGGACGCATATCGGCAACCAAGAGGTGAGGCGTTCTTATTCTTTGTGCAGCAGTCCACTTGAACACAAGTGGCAAGTGGCTGTTAAAAAGATTGATGGCGGTTTGTTTTCAACTTTTGTAAACGACAAGCTTCAGAAAGGCGATACTTTGGAAGTGATGCCTCCTGATGGCCGCTTCTTTAAAGAGTGTGCACCACAAACCGCAAAAAATTATATTGCATTTGCTGCGGGAAGTGGCATCACGCCGATTCTTTCGATCATCAAAACCCATTTAGGAACTGAGCCGAACAGCACATTCAAGTTGTTCTATTTGAACCGTAATGTGAAATCGATTGTTTTCAAGGAGGAAATTGAACTCTTGAAAAATAAGTATTTCAATCGATTCGAAATATATCATTTTCTCACCAAGGAACATCGTGATATTCCATTGTTCAATGGGCGTTTTACAGAGGATAAATTAAAAACAATTACCAGTAAAATTTTCGATCCAAAGGAAATTGATGATTGCTTTATTTGTGGTCCAGAATCGATGATTTTTTTAATCTGTGATGCCTTGGTTGAGGCAGGAATGCCTAAAGAGAATGTTCATTTTGAATTGTTCACCACTGGAAATTCTGCAGCCCAACAGCAACATGCAAATAAGGTTTTAGAGAAAAAGGTTGAAGGAACAGAAGTTACCATCATTGATGGTGGCAAGGAATTCCATTTCACGATGTCGGATGAATTTGACAATATTCTTGATGGTGCACTCTCTGCTGGAGCAGATCTTCCATTCGCTTGTAAAGGAGGCGTTTGTAGTACTTGTCGTTGTAAAGTAATTGAAGGAGAAGCTGAAATGAAAATTAATTATGCGCTGGATGAATCAGAATTAGCGCGGAATTTCATTTTAAGCTGTCAAGCTGTACCGATGAGCAAAAAACTTGTAGTTGACTTTGACGTTTAATTAAAACAACAATACACTCTTAAATCACTGATATATGTCGGAACTCGAAACCAAATCGCTTGAAGAAAGATTCAACCAGCGCATTGCCAACGATGAGAAGATTGAACCGAAGGACTGGATGCCGGAGAAATACCGGAAGACACATATCCGTCAGATTTCTCAACACGCACATTCTGAAATAGTAGGAATGCTGCCAGAAGGAAACTGGATTAGTCGTTGTCCGACTTTACGTCGAAAAGTGGCTTTATTGGCTAAGGTTCAAGATGAAGGTGGACATGGACTTTACCTTTATTCTGCTGCCGAAACTTTAGGAATTTCTCGTGAAGAAATGTTCGATCAATTGCATACTGGAGAGGCGAAATATTCAAGCATTTTCAATTATCCAACGTTAACTTGGGCCGATATTGGAACAATTGGTTGGCTGGTTGATGGAGCTGCAATCATGAACCAAGTAGCATTGATTAATACTTCTTTTGGTCCTTACGGTCGCGCAATGATCCGTATTTGCAAGGAAGAGAGCTTCCACCAGCGCCAAGGATTTGAAATCATCATGACCTTAATGAATGGAACCGATGAGCAAAAAGCAATGGCTCAAGATTCCCTTAATCGTTTTTGGTGGCCTGCATTGATGATGTTTGGTCCGCGTGATGCCGATTCACCAAATTCGGAGCAATCGATGCTGTGGAAATTAAAGCGTAAAACCAACGACGAACTTCGTCAGGCTTTTGTTGACCAAACTGTGCCTCAAGCTGAATTGATTGGATTAACAATTCCTGATCCTCAATTAAAATGGAATGAAGATCGTAAACACTACGATTTCGGTGATTTAAATTGGGAAGAATTCTGGCAGGTAGTTCACGGTCATGGTCCATGCAATAAGCAACGTTTAGATGCACGAAAAAATGCATGGAACAATGGAGCTTGGGTAAGAGATGCAGCTATGGCACACGCTGAAAAAAATGCCAACAGAGAATTAAAACAAGCAGTTTAATACCGATTTTTCTTTACTGCAGAACAATTCATTTCCTGCAGTTTTACAATGAATTAAACAGAAATTACCATGAAAAACTGGCCACTTTGGGAGGTATTTATCAGAAGTAAAAACGGACTAGAACACCGTCATGCGGGAAGTTTGCATGCTTCGGATGCGAAAATGGCGTTGGAAAATGCGCGTGATGTTTACACCCGCCGTTTAGAAGGTGTGAGCATTTGGGTGGTTCCTTCAGCACAAATAACGGCTTCAAATCCAGAGCACAATGGCGAAATGTTCGAGCCGGCTGCCGATAAAGCATACAGACATCCTACATTTTACATATTGCCAGATGAATTAAAACACATGTAATTCATTCATTACCTGTGCTTAATTTTTTAAAGACTTTCATTTATGAGTAATCACCTCGTACAATACATCTGCGGAATTGCCGACAATAGCTTAATCCTTGGTCAGCGCCTTGGAGAACTTTGTGGTCATGGCCCAAGCCTAGAAACAGATATTGCACTTACAAACATTAGCTTGGATTTGTTCGGGCAGGTACGCAGCTATTTTCAATATGCAGCCGAACTCCAAGGCGATCAATCATCAGAAGATACCTTCGCATTTCTTCGCAAAGAGCGGGAATACCGCAATGTTTTGTTGGTTGAACAACCCAACACCGATTTCGCTTATATAATTGGGAGACAATTTTTGTTTGATGTATATCATCAGCTTTTTTTGGAGAAATTACAATCTAGTTCCGATCAAACGCTTGCTGCCATTGCAAAGAAGTCATTAAAGGAGGTTACCTACCATGTTCGATTTTCTTCAGACTGGGTAATTCGTTTGGGTGATGGAACCGAAGAAAGTCACAACCGTATGTCTGCTGCCATTGAGGATCTTTGGATATTTACCGAGGAATTGTTTTCATGTACTGAGTTAGAGAAGGAAATGTCTAATTCAGCTTTAGGGGTTGATGTTTCTCTTTTGCGTGAAGCGTATTTAAATCGTGTACATGCTGTTTTAAACGAAGCAACAATTGCAATTCCCGACGTGAAGTATTTCCAAAAAGGGGGTAAACAAGGAATTCATTCGGAGCATATGGGCTATATCCTTACAGAAATGCAGTATATGCAGCGTACGTTTCCAAATATGACCTGGTAATTTCCGCTCAATGAACTTAGCATTTCCGACTATCGACACTGAACTATACGCCATTTTAAATGCCGTATCTGATCCGGAAATCCCGGTTCTGTCTATTGTGCAAATGGGCGTAGTTCGCGCTGCGCGGATTGGAGATCATGGTGTAGAAGTTACGATTACGCCAACATACAGCGGTTGCCCTGCCATGGATGTAATTGGTGATGATATCCGCAAGGCATTGAAGGATGAAGGATATCAGTCGACAGTGAAGTTGGTTCTATCGCCAGCATGGACCACCGACTGGATCACATCGGAAGGGCGAGCAGCATTAGAAAAATATGGAATCGCTGCACCTTTATCTCCAGACGCCGACAAAGAAGCTTTATTGGGAAACAGAAGAATAGTAAAATGCCCACAGTGTAAATCAACAAATACAAAATTGATTAGTCAATTCGGTTCAACTGCATGTAAGGCCTTGTTTCAGTGTGAAGATTGCCTAGAACCGTTCGATTATTTTAAGTGCTTAAAGTAATTCACAGGTATTTAACTGAGTTGCAAACAGCTCAGTGAATATCAAATTTTGAGTGTTGTTGAGCAAATCTTCTTACTGATTAACTTCGTTCCAGGAAGGGGATAGATGCGGGAATTCCCTTCAGCAATTTCACTTGAATTGTCAAGAGGAATTTATTTCAATTCGACCAACAGCGTTTTCAACAGTGCTGTTCAAATCAAATTTCCCATCACGTTTTTGGTATTTTTCTCTTGATTAACTTCGTTCCGGGAAGGGGAAAGATGCGGGAATTCCCTTCAGCAATTTCACTTGAATTGTCAAGAGGAATTTATTTCAATTCGACCAACAGCGTTTTCAACAGTGCTCTTCAAATCAAATTTACCATCACGTTTTTGGTATTTTTCTCTTGATTAAATTCGTTTCGGGAAGGGGAAAGATGCGGGAATTCCCTTCAGCAATTTCAATTGAATTATCAAGAGGAATTTATTTCAAATCAGTAAACAGGCTTTTCAACAGTGCTGTTCAAAGCTTTGTTTAATTGTGGTTTCTAGAATTTACCATTTATTTAATTTCGTGGGAGGAATAAAAAATGTGCATGGATTTTAATCGACTAAGACAAGTTATTTTAATTCGAAATCACACTTTAAAAGTTCCACGAATATTTTATCATTAATTCATCAGGCTTGTGTAATTTGCTCAACCAAAATTAAAACCATGGAATTTATTCAAGTCGAGGTAAATCAAGGTGTTGGCATTATTAGGCTTAACCGCCCAGATGTTTTCAACTCGTTTAATCGTCAAATGGCCTTTGAGTGCCAAGCTGCTCTAGATCAGTTTGCTGCTGATAATACCATTCGTGCAATATTGATCACCGGAAACGGCAAGGCTTTTTGTGCAGGACAAGATTTGAAAGAAGTTACAACACCCGAATTAAACCCTGGATTCCTATCAATCTTGGAAGATCACTACAATCCAATTATACAGCGAATCCGCACTATTGAAAAGCCAATCGTTGCAGGTGTGAATGGAGTTGCTGCTGGCGCTGGAGCCAATATTGCCTTAGCCTGCGATATTGTAATTGCTAGCGAAAATGCCAGTTTCATTCAGGCATTTAGTAAAATTGGATTGGTGCCTGATAGCGCCGGTACGTTTTTCTTGCCTCGCTTAATTGGTTTCCAAAAAGCTTCTGCACTTTGTATGTTGGGCGAAAAGGTTTCAGCTGCTGATGCCGACAAAATGGGCATGATCTACAAAGCGGTTTCTGCTGATACATTTGAGGCAGAAATTCACAAAACGGCTCTAGCACTTGCCGAAATGCCTACAAAAGCTTTAGGTTTGACAAAGCGATTGCTCAACCAAAGCTTAACCAATAACCTTGAACAACAGCTTCAGCTAGAAAGTGATCTGCAAATCCAAGCCAGTTCCAGCGGCGATTACAAAGAAGGTGTGGCTGCTTTTGTGGAAAAGCGAAAGCCTGTATTCAAGGGAGAATAATAACATTTCAGAAAAACAAGATGCTTAAAAATATCGCCGTTATTGGTGCCGGAACCATGGGGAGCGGAATCGCTCAAGTAGCTGCTACAGCAGGCTGTTCGGTACAACTGTTTGATGCTTTTCCTGAGGCATTGCAAAGAGCCCAAAAATCGCTTCAAATTACCTTGTCGAAATTGGTCGAAAAAGGTAAAATTTCCCAAGAAGAAAGCACCAGAATTGCTGGTAACATTCGCTATGAAAGTGAATTGAAGTCCTTATCTGGCGCAGATTTAATTATTGAAGCCATCATCGAAAATCTAGATATTAAACGGAAATTATTCGCCGATTTAGAACAGATTGTTTCACCATCATGCATCTTAGCTTCTAATACCAGTTCACTATCGATGGCCTCAATTGCAGCTTCGGTAAAATCCTCAAATAGGGTAGTGGGGATCCACTTTTTTAACCCTGCTCCACTCATGCAATTGGTAGAGGTTATTCCAGCTGTACAAACCTCAAACGAAGTATTAAGTCAGGCAGTAGAAACCATCTCTTCTTGGAAGAAAATCGTCGCAGTAGCGAAAGATACACCCGGATTTATTGTGAACCGTGTAGCGCGTCCATTTTATAGCGAAGCCATACGGATTTACGAAGAAGGAATCGCCGATCTTACGACAATCGACCACGCCATGAAATCGCTCGGAAGCTTTAGAATGGGGCCATTTGAATTGATGGACTTTATCGGCAATGATGTAAATTATGCTGTTACAGAATCGATATTTACTGCATTTTATTTCGATCCTCGCTTCAAGCCTTCTTTTACACAAAAACGCTTAACAGAAGCGGGTTTCCTCGGACGAAAATCTGGGCGTGGCTATTACGATTATCGGGAAGGTATAGAAATAAATAATCCTTCTGAGGATCAAATTCTTTTGCAATATATTTTTGAACGAATTTTAGTGATGTTGATTAATGAAGCTGCAGATGCTTGTCACCTTGGAATTGCATCAGCTTCAGATATTGATAAAGCCATGTTGAAAGGCGTGAATTACCCGAAAGGTCTCCTCAAATGGGCGGATGAAATTGGAATTGAAAATTGCGTTCAGCGCATGGATAAATTGTATGATGAATACCACGAAGATCGCTATCGTTGCTCAGCATTGCTTAGAAGAATGATCCGATTAAATCAAAAGTTTTTCGCCCAATGACGCCCGAAGAAATAGTCGCCAAAATGATGCACCGCGACGAATTTAGCCGCTGGTTGGGCATTCAAGTAAATCATGTTGCTTCAGGCACTTGCACACTTTCTCTCACTGTTCGAAAAGAAATGCTCAATGGCTTCGGAATTGCCCATGGTGGAATCACGTATTCTATCGCCGATAGTGCGCTAGCATTCGCTTCCAACTCACACGGCCGACAGTCTGTGAGTGTTGATACATCAATAAATCACATCGAATCTTTGTGCGAAGGTGATCAAATAATTGCCGTAGCTAAAGAACAATCATTGAAAAATAAATTCGCATTTTATTCCATCGAAATTCATTCAAACAATAAGCTTGTCGCACTTTTTAAAGGAACTGTTTATCGTACAGATAAAGAATGGGTAATTTAATTATTTGGCGTGCCTCCAAAGGAGTCGGGCTTTCCGCTGCAAGTCCTCATGCCATCGGCCTCCGGCTCGATGACATTGCGGGCTTTCCGCTGCAATCCCTCACGCAAAGCATTCCGTTAAATTGAAGTGCAATTATTCGGTTATGCAATTCGACCAAATTGATTAATTCATGAGTCATCAGGAGTGTATCATCGTTCCGCCGCTTTGTACAGTGTTGTTTTTAAAACACTGTTGATTTTTCCCAAGCAACTTGATGATTCATTGAGCATTAAATGCCAGTATCGATCAAAATAGACGTGAGCAGGTGCTACAATTATTTTTCTTTTAAATATTCAGAAATTGTTAGAATTACCGTTTCTCCAAATTTTCCTATCTCAGTTAAATCTTTATCTCCTGAAATAAGATGTGTTGCTTGTCCATCCTGGGCCAAAGAAAGTAGAAAATTATCCTTTGGATCCCTGGAAATCTCAACTGAACTTACAACGTTAATTAATTCAGAATTTTTCTCGATTTGATAAAGGAGACTTATTAAATCTTCAGTAGGAAAGTATTTTCTGAATTTTGGCCGACTTGCAACATCGATAAGCTCCTCGAGCAATTCAATACTGAACAACAAAACACTTGAATCCTCATTGATAACTTCGTCAAGCTTTGAAGAATCATCAGTTAAAATGAAACTGATCCAAAGATTAGTTTCAATTATAATCCTATCTTTTCTTCGTCGCATATCTTTTGGCTCTAACAATTTCCACTTCCTTTGTGATTTCTTCTAAGGATGGTGGATTTGCTGAAGCCTTTTTTCTCAATCTCTTGATAACACTTTGTAGATTTTCTTCTGTTTTCCTGAAGGAAATTAACTCTAAATCAGCCAAATCCTGAAGCAACTTTTCAGCTTTAGGGTTCAATATATCTATCTGATAGGATTTCATATAGCAAATATAAGTGTTTCTTTGAATGTTTCCGAAGTGTTAGAATGCATTAAACTATCTAACGAATACCTGAAATTCCCCTGCTATAATCGAAGTTTTACCTTGATTTAAACTTCATTGTGAGGTCCTGCCTTCTTTCATTTTTCTTCCTACTTTTGAGCCTCGCAAAAGGCCATTCACCATCTCCTTTTTGCGCATCTTGCATGGAAGCATATATCATCGATGGCGTTCGCACACCCATCGGAAGTTACCAAGGAACGCTATCTGCCGTTCGCACCGACGATCTTGGTGCTCTTGTTATAAAATCACTCGTTGAGAAAAATCCAACCATCCCGACCGACGCATACGACGATGTCATTCTCGGATGTGCCAATCAGGCCGGAGAAGACAACCGAAATGTAGCACGCATGTCGGCTCTGCTTGCAGGGTTGCCTGTTACTGTGCCTGGCGAAACAGTGAACCGCCTCTGCAGTTCTGGTTTGGCCGCCATCATTGGTGCAAACCGAGCCATTAAAGCAGGCGATGGTCACCTCTTTATCGCTGGTGGTGTGGAGAACATGACCCGCGGTCCGCTGGTGGTTTCTAAGCCTTCCAGTGCTTACGGAACCGATTCCAAAATGTACGATTCCAGTTTCGGCTGGCGTTTCGTAAATCCGAAAATGCACGAGATGTACGGTACCGATGCCATGGGCGAAACTGCCGAAAATCTGGTCGATATGTACCACATTTCTCGAGAAGACCAAGATGCATTTGCACTCAATTCTCAGTTGAAAGCTGCGGCTGCACAATCATCCGGGCGATTGGCCAAGGAGATCGTTCCAGTGCTTATCCCACAGCGCAAGGGCGATCCGATCGTTTTCAGCAACGACGAATTTGTAAAACCATCTTCCACCCTCGAAGGATTATCCAAGTTGCGTGCTGCATTTCGCAAGAATGGAACAGTTACCGCTGGAAATGCTTCTGGATTGAATGATGGTGCAGCAGCTACGCTCATCGCTTCCGCGGACGCGGTAAAAAAATATAACCTCAAACCATTGGCACGCATCGTAAGTTCGGCTGTGGTAGGCGTAGAGCCTCGAATCATGGGCATCGGACCAGTAGAAGCCAGCAACCGCGCATTGGCAAAAGCTGGTTTAACAATGGGCGATATCGACATCATCGAGCTCAACGAAGCCTTTGCAGCTCAGGCTTTGGCTTGCACTCGCGCTTGGGGGATTGCCGATAATGATCCGCGGTTAAACCCCAATGGTGGAAGTATAGCCATCGGTCATCCGCTTGGTGTTACCGGTGCACGCATCGCGTATTCTGCCGCCCTCGAATTGCAATTGACTGGAAAACGCTATGCCCTCATCACCATGTGTATTGGTGTTGGTCAAGGCTATGCAGCCATCATAGAACGCGCTTGATTTTCCCATAATCTATCAAGAAAAACATCATGACGAAGCTTCAAAATTATGTAAACGGTCATTGGACCGACGGACAAGGTGAAGGTGTACCACTCATCGATTCGGTGACGGGTGAAGTGATTTGCCACGCAACTGCCGAAGGATTGAATTTTGGCGAAATCCTCCATTATGGTCGCACCAAAGGCGGGGAGAAATTGCGCCGAATGACCTTTCAGGAACGTGGAAACATGATCAAGAAACTCGCGCTGTACCTGACCAAACGCAAGGAACAGTTCTACGAAGTTTCCTACCGCACCGGAGCTACACGTGTAGATAGTTGGATTGATATTGAAGGAGGTTTTGGGAACCTGTTTGCCAATGCTTCCTTGCGTAAATTATTTCCCAATCAGCCCTACCATGTGGAAGGCGATCCGATCGATCTCTCTCGTGGTGGACGCTTCATGGCTCACCATATTTTGGTTCCGAAACGTGGGGTTGCCGTACACATCAATGCCTTCAATTTCCCCATTTGGGGGATGCTCGAAAAATGCGCAGTAAATTGGATGGCGGGCGTTCCTGCCGTTGTGAAACCTGCTACATCAACCTCGTATTTAACAGAAGCTGTTGTACGCGAAATTATAGCGTCTAACATTCTTCCAGAAGGGGCATTGCAGCTAATTTGCGGATCTGCTGGCAACATGCTCGATCATTTGAACGACCAAGATGTGGTTACCTTCACAGGTTCTGCATCTACAGGTAGAAAACTCAAAGCACATCCGCGCATCATCGCCGAATCGGTGCCGTTTAACATGGAAGCCGACTCGCTCAATAGTTCAGTTTTGGGGCTCGATGCAGCGCCAGGAACCCCCGAATTCGACCTGTTTATCAGTCAGGCGCGTTCCGAAATCACCGTGAAAGCAGGGCAGAAGTGTACCGCTATTCGCCGCTTGATTGTTCCAGCGAATTACATCGATGATGTGCAAGTTGCGCTCGGAAAAGCCCTCGATAAAGTGAGTGTGGGCGATCCACGCTTGAAAGAAGTGCGCATGGGTTCTTTGGTGAGCAAAGACCAAGTGCGTGAAGTGAAGGAACGCGTGGCTGAAATTGCGCAAACTGCTTCTATCGTTTATGGAAATGTGGATGTGTTGGAATTGCTTGGTGCAGATGCCGAAAAAGGAGCATTCATTGCGCCAATCCTTCTCCGCGAGGAAAAGCCTTTCGAGAACATGTGCGTGCACGAAACCGAAGCCTTTGGACCAGTTTCTACCTTGATGCCTTACAACACCATCAACGAGGCTGTTGATTTGGCGCGTTTGGGGAAAGGATCGTTGGTTTCATCTATCGTAACGAACGATGATCAATTGGCGAAAGACTACGTGATTCAATCGGCAACCCACCACGGCCGAATCCTTGTGCTGAACCGTGAAAATGCGAAACAAAGTACAGGGCATGGATCGCCGCTTCCATTGTTGGTACATGGTGGTCCTGGACGTGCCGGAGGAGGCGAGGAGATGGGCGGAGTGCGCGGTATAAAGCACTACATGCAGCGATGTGCTATCCAAGGTAGTCCAACGACTTTAACAGAGATTACGGGCATTTATCAGCCCAATGCAGCATACAAAGAAGCGCCTGAGCATCCGTTTAAATACCATTGGGAAGATATCCTGCCGGGGATGTCGCTCAAAACCCACAAGCGCACGGTTACAGATTCCGACATTATCAGTTTTGCCAATGTGAGCTGGGACCATTTCTACGCGCACACCGACATTACGTCTCTCAAGGGAAGCATTTTCGAAAAACGCACGGCGCACGGGTATTTCATTCTTTCGGCAGCTGCCGGATTATTCGTGTACCCGAACAAAGGTCCAGTGGCCGCGAATTATGGATTGGAAGAATGCAGATTCATTCGTCCGATTTACCACAACGACACCATTTACGTGCGATTAACGTGCAAGCAAAAGATCGAGCGCGACAGTGTGGGCAAGGAAATCCCTTGTGGCATTGTGAAATGGTTCGTGGAAGTGTTCGACCAGAACGACGAATTGGTGGCGATTGCGACCATTCTGACCATGGTGCAAAAGAAATCTCCATTTGTGCAGATTAATCGCTCGAATGTGGAAGGTTACCTTGCAAAATTGAAGGAAACAGCGCAAGCGGTATGGGGCAATTTAACGCCTCAGCACATGGTGGAGCACATGGAATTTAGTTTGCGCATTGCAGCAGGTGAGATTCAGGATTTTGAGTTCTCTACACCAGCTGAGCACATCGAGAAATACCACGATTCGGTGTACAATTTCAAAGCGATGCCTCGCGATTTCAAGCATCCATTGATGTCGAAGGAAAGCTTAGAGCCACTTCGCCACAGCGACCTAAAAACGGCCAAAGCGAAACTCCTCGAAGCTTGGGATGCCTTTGATGCTTACTTTAAAGCCAACCCCGATGCTACCACCAAAAATGCAGTCTTTGGCTTGCTCGATAAATTCGAATGGGATTTGCTCAACATTAAGCATTTCAACCACCATTTTGAGCAGTTTGATATTTTAGTTTGAAGTACTGAGTATTTAGTCTTAAGTCCTTAGTCTATAGTCTTTAGACTAAGGACTTCTTTGTACTTTAGACTAAATACTCAGTACTATCGACTCCCTTCCCCTTTAGACTAAAGAATAAGTACTAAAGACTCCTTACTCCTTACTCATTTCTCCTTATCGTGTGATATAAAAGGCTTAGTTCTGCATACATCCTCTTCAAGGGATTTGTTTGCTTCACATAATTAACTTCCATGTTACCATTCTTAGCTTTCAAATTGTAAAGCGTTGAATAGCTAATGCCAAGTTCTTGACATTAATCAATCACTTTAGTGCCCGCATCTTGCTGTTTGAGCACCTTTATGATTTGCGCTTCTGTAAATCATATTTTTTCATGGTTTCTGGGTTTAAATTAGAAATTCTATTGGATTGCTTTTCGCACTCAATGGCTTGGAGAATTCAAATTTTAAATGGTCAGAAAAAAAGGGGATTCTACAATAGTAAACTCTAGTATTTTCTTATATTTACTCATACCCGTCCAAGACGTTTTAAATTAGGGTAAAAAATAGGAGTTGGTCCAGATAAATCCGGTATGTTTGATTTACGACAAAAAAACAAAAACCAACTCCGGCATGAAGATCACATTATTTGCTCAGATATTCCAAAAAAATCAAGCGAGATTCTTTCAACAAACTTGCAGAAAAGTTTGAATCCAACAAGCACAGCAAAGGGAATGATGCCTGGTCGCACTTTGTGACAATGGTTTTCTGCCAGTTTTCCAAGTCTAATAGCCTCAATGATGTCTGCAATGGA